>QCSC01000016.1 GCA_003211655.1 Prochlorococcus sp. AG-469-F22
TTCGCCATTTCTATTATAAGTTATGTATTCAAAAGATAATTTTGAGTATTCTATAAATTCCTGAAATGCTTTAAATTCTCCTGATTGCCATCCAGGATAATTAAAGTACTCATCAAATACAATTACAGTCCCCTTTTTTATCCTTTTATGAAGACTCTTAAAAATTATTTTTGTAGAAGAATATAAATCACAATCTATATGCATATACTGCACATTTGCTTTTTCTTTTTCAAGAAATTTGGGTATGGTTTTATCAAAAAAACCTTTGATTAAAGTAATATTATTTTCAACATTGGGAAGCTCATTTAATTTAAAGGCACCTTTTTGGAAACCATCACGCCAAAATTCGGGTAATCCCTCAAATGAATCAAAGCCAAATAAAGTGTTTTTTGGGAACTTTTTAGCAAGGAAATTAATAGTTTTACCTTTAAAAACACCGAATTCAAGTATTAATTCTTTATTTGAGGCATTACAAATTTTTGATATAGCTTTTTCATGAACTTTAAACATAGAATCCACTGATGAAACAGAGGGCATATTTTCTTCAACATATTTTGATGTTTCAAAAGTAGCGATACGTTTCCTTGCAATAGCAATATTAGAGTCTGCTTTTAAAATTCCTGATATGAAAAAATTTATTAGTTCTTTTAAATTTAATTCCATACTAGAAATTTCTTTTTTTCATAATTGTATGCATCAAAATAAATGGCAATTATTTCTCACTATTAAATACTTTTGATTATAACAATATGTCCTCATTGAATATTAAGTTAGATTTATTTATTATTAAAGGCTGTCTAATTTTCGAATAGTGATTTTTTCTTATTCTTTGATTTACACCAGGTTTTTTACCGGGACCGTCTAAAACTGAAAAGATTAAACCAATATCATTCATTTTGTAAATTTTAGGATTTGTAAATTTTGTATTTGATTTTCGCAACTCTGCTATCTTTCTAAAAACTCCTATTGTTAATGCCACTGGCCCAGTAGTTCTTAGTATTTCATAAGCACCAAGTCTGTTTCTGTTTGGTGAGTAATTATTTATTAGATTAATTATGTAGTCAATAATAGATTTAATAAAAATATTTTTAGGCTTTGCTGCAAAAAAACTGTGCATTAATTCGCCTCCCGAGATACTATAAAGTTCAGGATGTAGTCCCCAGCCTTCATAATAATCTCCTAAATGATTAGACCATTGACAAAATATCATTTCATCCTTTTCTGAGATTAAAATGTCAAAGGGTGTGTTGCAAAAGGTTTTATCATCAAGATATACCCCACCCATTTCATATATGTACAAAAAACTAAAAAAATCTGATCTAGCCGAGCCATAAATAGGATTAATTTTGTTATATGTATCTAACATTTTCATGCCATAGATATTTTTAATGAAATCAATTCTTCTATCCTCTTCCCAAATCGATAGTTTCCATTTGGGATTAATACTTTTTAGATTCTCATGAGATTTCCTTATAATAGGATCCTCTAAACTTTCGGCATAAGAAGTCATGCAAATCGTCTTTGGAATCATTAATAATTAGATTAATAATTAATATTATATTAAATTATTTCTTATTTACAAATCTAAAAATTTTTTTAATTAGATTCCATTATAAATTGTATTCAATTCAGTTTTAAATCTTTAAGTTTGTGTTTTAAAATTAATTTTAAATTTACCCTTTATTTACTAAGGAGATAGACCAAAAGATTGCTTTTATTGGGATTTAGAAAATGGTTTTTATGATTCCAATGAAATAAAAAAAAAGTTGAGGCATGGACAAAATGGTTAGCTAAAAATAGAACTTTAAAATTTGGTTTAGTTGATATGCGACATTACTGGGGGATAAGGTCTATTCATGCAAATATGGAAATTAGAATTGCTTGTAAATCTTTAGGCCATAGCCAAGCGATACACATGAAAACTTATAACTCTACTTATGAAGAAATAGATGCAATAAAAGGAGCAAAGAAATTATGAGCAGTTATTTAGAAGAAAGAATTAAATACTATGACAAGGAATATAGGGCTGGTCGTGCACTGATTGATGATACTCAGTTTGACCAGTTAGAAAAAATATCTTTTAAGAATAGATCCTGCTTACGATTACTTTACTAATAAAAAAGCATTACCTTTGCCATCACTTCCAAAAGACCAAATATCGGAGTTTTTAGAAGGTCTTTTACTAATACTCGTTTGTTAATTCAACCTAAGATTGATGGTTGTGCCATTGCTATTAAATATGTAAATGGCAAATTAGAAAAAGCTATAAGTAGAAAAGGAAGTGATGTTACAGAAAAAATCAAAACAATTAATAGTATCCCCAAAGAAATCAAAATTAGATCAAGTTTTATGGTTCGTGGGGAATTATTTACCCAACAAGAAGCACCGAGCTACTCGCAAAGAATTGCGTCTGGATACCTTAGAAGCAGAGACTATCAACCAAATCCAAAAACTTGCTTCTGTGCGTTCCAAATTATTAACTCCAACTGCAACGAATACGAAAGTCTCGTTTACTGTCGGAAATTGGGCTTTACCATACCTGAAATTGTTGAAGCAAATAGGACTTCTCAAGTAGATACATTTAGACAGGCTTGGAAGTCTGGCAAGTTGTTTTCTAATTGGCCTACAGACGGATTTGTAGTAAAAATAAATTCTAGAAAATTATAATTAATCAGAGAAAAATCTATTGAAAGTTATCTGCATTGGGCTATGGCGATTAAGTACTAGTTAGTAATTAATCGCAGGTCTAAAATAATGGGCGATTAGCAATATTTATTTTCAGGAATTATTTTTTTTGCTAGTAATAGAAAGCCAATAAAAATTAAAAAATAGAATGCTTTATGTTCAGCATTGGTCTTTTAAGGCCGGATATCATCAAAAAGGTGCAGAAAAATTTCTTGGTGGTGGTGGAGATTATCCTGGAGTTGAGATGATTGGAAGATATCACGCACCTGGTTCTTTAGAGGGTTGGATAGTTTTAAAAACTGATGATCCAAAAGCGATATATCAACATGCCGCTGAATGGGGTGAATTTTTAAATTGGGAAACCACACCTGTATTTACTGATGAAGAAGCTGGTCCATTAGTTGCCAAGGTCTACTCATAGAAAGTGATTGACAGTCGATCTAATATAGAGGGATAAAACCCTCTTTTTTATGACTATCGAAACTACTTTTTTCACCTTTAAGCTTTCAAATACATTTAAAGAGTGGGTAAAAATTTTTTGGTAGTCCTGAGATAGATGCATTTCATAAAACAGTAGGTCTAACTCCGATCTATCGCGGCAAAAGTTTAATTGACCCTAAATAAGATATTGTTATTCATCAAGGTGAAAAAGGAATAGCTAAGCATGTATTCTCAGATCCAGAAACAATAAAGAATATTGAAGCGGGAGGTCATATATACAGCACAACAAAAATCACAAGTTGGGTTTCAGACTAGATAAAACTCTTGAACCTTAAATAAAGTAATTGTTTACTTCTTTTTTAAAAGTCATTTCTTGATTACCTTTCATGCATCCACCAGCTGGGTAGCTAATAACCTTTTTTGATATTGCACCGATACCGATAGCAAATATCCCAATACCTAATATTGCTTTTGATCTTTTGCTCGCAAATAGAGATTTCATTGAGATTTTGTATTTGTTAAATCATAGGAATATTGACTTTTATTATGTGGATTTTAAGCAGCTTCAATTGGAGCCATAGTTAAACCTTTACTAACCAGTTGCTCGTGATAAAACTCAGCCTGCTCAAAGTTTCCTCTCCATACTTCGGCGGCACCTGACTTGTCTACTTTATTGGCTAGATCCCATGACCTCTTTTCACTCATTCCTGGGATGATTGCCAATAAGCAATTTGCCACATGTTGAAACGTATTAAAATTATCATCAAGAACTATCACTCTTGCTTCTGGATATTTTTGTTTTACTGTCTTTGGTTCTAAGACTGTAGTAGGTGAAGTGGTAGATAATTCCATCGTTATTGCTGTTGGTAATGCTGTTGATTAGCTACTGACTGTTTAAATTCTAGTTTTCTTGCAAGTCTATGGAGAGCAGACCATGTTGCGGTTTTCCGTTGAGCTAATAAAATCACTTGCTGCTTATTCTTAGGGGTCAAATTATATTTCTTTAAAAGTTTCCCAAGGGCTATGGAATTAATATAGTTGCAAGTATTCATTATTTAAATTTTAATTCAAAACCTTTTAGATCCTCTATTAATTGCAAAAAGATTTTTCATCTAGTATTCGTGAATACAATAGAAGGTTTCATCTAAAAAATATTATTGAAGAAATATTTATAAGTTAAATAATGCCTAAAAATCCCTTTCATCTTGGATGGAATAAAGGTTGGTCTTTTCTCCTTTTTCTTGATGGAGGAACTCCTAAAATTGAAGCAAGTGGATTTAGCATTGCGATGACTACAGATATTAAAAGACGAGAATCACCATACCAAACAGCAGATAGATTAGTTTTTAAAGAGCAACGAAATAGGAAATCAATCTACTGTTCTTGGCTTAAATCAATAAATTAAAAGTAATAAAAGAAAAAAAATGAAACGCTTAATTTTATTTATCCCATTGATGATTTTTATTGGGGGTTGTTCCAATACATCTAATAAATTAGATACTCTTGAGATTTCTGATACCCAAAGGCAGAGAGAAGTTTGTCTAGATTGGTATGGCTATAGAGTTGATACAACAAAAGCAACTAAAGCTCTAAATCTAAAGACACAAACAGAGTCAGAATTAATGGCTTATTGTGATTTCTTTAAAAATGTAGCTGATACAAAATAGATATAAAATTAGAGTTTGATAATTATTAAAACGCTTACTAATTGCACAGCTTTATTATTGTCAGATAGCTATAAAATATTAATGGAACTTGAGAAAGGACAAATAATTGAAATTCCAGTAGAAAATCCTACTAATGTTACTAATGCAAAGCAACCAGGCATTGGGATTATTGTTTTAAGTTTTACTGTAGTTTTATTAGGATTAGCAATTTATATTAAAAATCGGCATTAATACCGATATACAGAGAAAAATATTTGTAGTAATTTCTAATTAATTAAATGGAGGGATCAGAAATGATTGATAGTCCACCAGAGAATTTAATTAGATTGGTTTAAAAAGCCAAATCCTACTAAATAAAAATAAGTTAAGTATTCCTAAAGAGGTTGTTTTCATTTAAAGGCTGAGTTCAACCTCTTTTTTGATGCAGACTTTTATCATTGACTGTCGATTAAGCATAAAGGGATAAAAGATTTTTTATATCTGCAAAAAACTAACTTTCGTAAAATTGTGTTGTTTCCAGTAATCTGTTTATGTGGTTTTATCTCTACAAACTTGATATGAACAAGGACTCTATATTTTCTTTTCTTAAAAAGTATCCTATGAGCATCTTATTAGCGATTATTGCTATTAATTTGTTTTCCATTGCAGGCACTTTAAAAGAGAATGGCAGGATATTAAAAGAGAATGGCAAGTCACTTATGTACAAAGAAGCTTGTGCGAGATATTACGCCTTTTATAGTTCTGGGGATGATGAGCAAGCTGAAAGTAGAGAGAAATTGACAGCTTCTACAATAGATTTGCCAGTAGAGCTTGTTGATGCTTACTGCCAAAGAATTGTTGATTTCTAAAAATTTCTTAGGAATAAGCTAAGGAATATAATTTTGTTATTTTAGGAGATTTCAGGCACTCAACAGACCACTGCTTTGCATCAGAAGATGAAGAACGCTTTAATATCATGACATCTAAAGTGGTGATTTTTGCATAAATAATAAAAAACATAAAAATAATTAAAAACATAAAACGTTTATTTTTAATAGATGCTTCAGAATTAAATTATTTAGATAAGAAATTTAATTATCATGATTTAAATTTATTTCGTGAAGTAAAGAATAATAAGACCTGGAATAATAATAAAAAACTGTGGAAGAAAATTTAGAATTATTGCTTTTTCTCCAGACTTGATTCCCCAATAAACCCAACCTGCAGCGCCAAGCATTTGAAGCAAACTATTCCATGGGGTCCAGCCCATAACATGAAAAACCATGGCTATTATTATCGTGCAAGCACTAAACCATTTAATTCTTTGTACCATCAGCGAGAATTTTTTTGATTTCACTTATGGTCCCATAAAGTATTGATTTATACCAAATTCATTGGTTACACAAAAAAGTAATAAATATTGATTAATTATTCTGAGTTTTGATCTTTTAGATTTAAATTTTAAAATGTTTATCTAGGATAAAAATCAAACTTATAGGTAAGAACAAAAAAGTTGGGTATATTCAAATTTTGATAATTATTGTTATTTTATCCTTGAATTTTTATTCCTCCATTAAAAAAGTTTTTTTACTATTACTTATTAAACACATAAAGTAGTTGCTTGATAAATTGTTCTGTTGCTCCTGAGAATGTTCTTCCTTGAAGTTTAAGTAGATGTATTTGTCCTTGATGAGATTTTGAAAGATTAATAGGGACAGTTGAAATTGATCTATCAAGCGATTGTTTTGGTACGTCTATTTCTACTTCAAAGGAAATAGCATTTTTTTTTCTTGATACAAAATTATGAAGGAAAATATAGCTTTCAGCCTCTACAGTTGGATTTAAATCTAAAGATTCCTCTGCTGCGGCTGTTTCAAGAATTTCTCTAACAGCATACGGGGAGGGGGGAAGAGCTAAAGGATATTTCAGGCAATCTGATAAATTTATACTCTTGAATTTTGAAAGAGGATGTTCTGGAGACATGACAGCCTGTATTGGCTGATTAATAGTTGAGATAGTTTCAATGTAATTTGAACGGACAGGTTCAAAAATAAGTGCTAAATCACTTTTGAAATCTCTTAAATATGAAATCGCCTTTTCACCATCACCAACATTTATATTAAATTTGATATCTGGCAACTTTTCCTGAAATTGGTCTATTTGGGTTGGTAAAAAATACGGTAACAAAGCTTGACTGCAAATAATTGAAATTTGACCTCTCTTTAAACCTGAAAAATCAGCTAATTGCGACTTTAAATTATTGATTTCACTTAATTGAGATCTAAATAAATTGACTATTATTTCACCAGCCTGATTTAATCTCATGCCGTTCCCGATTCTCTCAAATATTTTTACCTTTAACTCATCCTCAAGCGCCAATAATCTTCTGTTTAGTGCTGATGGAGTTATCGAAAACTCAGTTGCAGCTTTACGGATGGAACCAGTTCTTGCTATGGCATCTACATATGTATATATTTGAAGATTTTTCATTTTTTTATGAGAAATTTTTAGGTTTAAAACTCAACTTTTGAATTAATTTTCCAAAAAAGTTTTTTATTTATCGAAAAAAGGATTCCAAAATATTAATAGTGCGATGAGTTTTTTGCATTATAGTCTAGTTTTTAATTCGTTTTTCGTATAACTGGTTACAGTCAGCTCTTGTTAATCTTTTTACTTTAGTAAAACATCAAGTGTTTTTATGTACGCAAAATTATCCGAATTTGAAGAGAAAGTTATAAGTGGGATAACAGAAGATAGATGGTTGAAATTAGCTACAGAATTAATAAAAACTGGTCAACCAAGAGCTTGCGATCCTCTTGATCCTGATTTACCAAGTGGAGAAGAGGAAGCCATAGCAATGCTTGTTGCTGGAAAGCTAGAGGCATTAGGAATGGAAGTTAATAAATATGAAAGCCAGCCTCATCGCCCAAATATTGTTGGAATTCTCAAAGGATCTGGGAATGGTCCTGTATTAATGATGAATGATCATATGGATACTTATCCTGTAGTTGAACCTCATAAATGGGATAAAACTAATTTCAAACCATTTGAAGCAACTAGAGCAGGTGATCTTTTATATGCTAGAGGATCATCTGATACTAGAGGTAATTTAGCGTGTACTATTCTTGCTGCCCAAGCATTAATTGAACAGGGAATAAAATTAAAAGGGGATCTCATGTACTGCTTCTGTGTAGATGAAGAGCGTGATGGGACTCATGGATCAATATACCTAACAAAAAATATAGGAATAAAAGCGGATTATTCAATTACAGCAGAACCAACTGCTTATGGGGGTGATGCTACAAAGGGAGATTGGGGAATGAACTTATCTATTGCTAATGGAGGTCATTGTCTTATTGAGGTAACTCTAGAGGGAGATAAAGCTCACATTTGGCGTCCTGATACTAGTAATAATGCAATTGTTGAATCAGCTAAATTAATCTCTCATTTAGAGATAATGCCTTTTACTCATGAAATTACTGAGTTTATGGGTCATACACCTCCTTGTACAACTATTGTTCGAATAAGAGGAGGATTACCTGGTGAAATGCAATTTTCTCCTGATTCCTGCACAGTTACTCTTGCAGTTGTTGGGATTGTACCTGGGATGACACTTGAAAGTATAATTCTCGATATCGAAAATGAGGTTAAAGCTTTTATTGGAGATAGAAAAGATATCACTTATAAAGTCAATCAAGTAAAAGATTCTCTTTTCGTTCCAGCTACTGAACCTGTCCCTCTCAACGAAGAACCTTGTTTATCAATTAATAAGGTTTATTCAAAATTTATGGGTGAAGAAGCTTTACCAAATAGAAAGAATGCGTTTAACGACACTATTAGATTTAGGGAAGTAGGAATAAATGCAGTAACATTTGGTCCTGGTGAGGATGGTTGGGCTCCAGATAATGAAAGTATCTCCATAACAAAAGCTGTTATTGCAGCAAAAATGTATGCTTTGACGATTATAGAAATTTTAGGAATTGAAGAAGGATTATAAAAATGATAAATAAAGATCAAATAAAAAGTAATAGAAATATCAAAAGATTTATTCCGCCATTTATGCGTAAAAGAACTTTTGCATATTCGATGTTAACGGTGAATATCTTATTTATTACATGGGTAGTAGTTACTGAAACTGGATTAGCTGATGAACTTTTTCTTCCAGGACCTTTAAAAGTTTGGCAATCATTTATAGAAGTTTCAACAGAAGGTTATCAGGGAAATACGTTGTTTATACACGTTTTCACAAGTGTAAATAGGATATTAGCTGCATTTATTTTGGCTTGCATTATTGGAATTCCGATGGGGGTTTTAATGGGTGCATCAAAAATTGCTAGAGCATTATTAAATCCTTTAATTGAGTTTTATAGACCATTACCCCCTTTAGGTTTATATACACTTTTAGTGATGTGGCTAGGTATTGGTGAAGAATCAAAACTTGCTCTTTTATTTTTAGCTGCATTGCCAGGATTAATAATCGCAACCATACAAGCAGTTCAAAATATTGATCCTGTTTACCTAAGAGTCGCAAAAGGTTTAGGAGCATCTAAAAAAACAATACTTTTTAATGTTTATCTTCCAGCAGCTGGCCCAACAATATTAGCAGGCATGAGAATATCACTAGGTTTTACTTATACAGTACTAGTTGCGGCAGAAATTGTTGCAGCATCTGCAGGAATTGGTTGGATGATTTGGGATGCGGCAAAGTTTTTATTATCAGATGTGGTAATCATGGGCTTAATAGTTTTAGGCCTAACAGGAATTGCTCTTGATATATTTATGCGATTCATAGGAAGAATATTGATGCCATGGACCCGATATCTCGGGCCATAGGCTTCAATTATCAAGCCTAAAGTCCATTTGTCGGACAAAAAACAACCTTTATCCTTAAAGATTTTTATCTTAAAAAAATGAAAAACATTTTGAATAAAGTGTCCAAAACTCTTTTTGGATCACTTTCTGCAATGACACTTCTAATGATGACTTTTCCCATTGAAGCATTTGCAAAACCAAAAAAAATTACAGTCGGTTATTTAAACTTAGTTAATGCGCAGCTAGTGACTAAGAGTCTAGGTCTTATTCAGAAAGAAATGCCTGGTGTTGAAGTTAAGCATATCAAAGTTGGTGGTGGCGGAGATATGTTAAGAGCCATTGCCGCAAAACAAGTAGATTTTGGAGGTTTAGGGAATCCTCCTACTGCAATTGGGGTTACCAGAAAGCTACCAATTGATGGGATTATTGTTCTAAATATGCTTGATTTTGTAGAAGCAATGGTTGTCAGAACTGATGCAAATATAAAATCTTTCAAAGATTTAGAAGGAAAGACTGTTGCCGCTCCTTTTGGTTCTACAACTCATTACCTTTTATTGCAAGCTCTTGCTGACGAAGGAATAGATCCATCATCTATGACAATCCTAGATTTGAGACCTAATGATATAGCTGCAGCATGGGCAAGAGGAGATCTTGATGCGGCTTGGTTTTGGGAGCCTAATTTAGATAAGGCAGTAAAAAGAGGAGGTAATATCTTCATGACTTCAGGCATTATGGAAAAAAGAGGATACCCAACTTGGGATGTTGGAGTGGTAATGAAGAAATTTGCTAAACAATATCCTGAATATGTTGAAAAGTTTGTAAAAGCTGAGTGTGCCGGAATTGATTTCTGGATTAATAATCCTGCCGAAACAGCAAAGATAATTGCTAAAGAATTATCTTTGGATTTGGAAGATGCCACTCGAATGATGAAAGGAACAGAAATGGTTCCTTGCAAAAAACAACTAACTTCTCAATATATGGGTACATCTAATGATATAGGTGGTTTTGCAGACACACTTGTAAAAACATCTAAGTTTCTTGTCTCTCAGAAACGTTTACCTAAGCAACTTAAAAGAAAGGATTATGAAAAGTTCCTTGATCCATCATATTTAGAAAAAGTTGTAGATTAAGACTTTAATCTTTAAAAAGGGTGGGTTAAACCCCTCCTTTTTTTTATCAACTTTAAATACAAAAGCTTAAAATTATTGACTATTTATTTTGGAAACTTCTTTTAATTTAAATTCTATTAAAAAGTTATATGAGAATTCATCGATCACTCCAACTGATCTTATAAATGATTGCTACGAAAGAATCGAAAAAGAATCTCAAAATGCGATCTGGATATCATTAAGGGATAAAAATGAAGCAATCAAAATAGCAGAATTTGTTTCTTCATTACCCAGAGAAAATAAACCTTTATGGGGGATTCCATTTTCTGTAAAGGATAATATTGATGTTGCGGGCCTAGCTACCACGGCTGCTTGTCCCAAGTTCTCATATATACCAGAAGAATCTGCTCCAGTTGTAAAAGCTTTGGAAGATGCTGGTGCAATATGTCTTGGGAAAACTAATTTAGATCAGTTTGCAACAGGATTAAACGGTACACGTTCTCCTTATGGAGCTTGCTCTTCAGCATTTAATAGTGAATATGTATCAGGAGGTTCCAGCTCTGGTTCTGCTTTATCAGTCGCAAAAAAACAAGTATGTTTTTCTTTAGGAACTGATACCGGAGGCTCAGGTCGTATTCCGGCAGCATTAAATAATATTATTGGACTTAAACCAACTAAAGGTACATTAAGCACTAAAGGATTCGTACCTTGTTGTCCAAGCCTTGATTGCCCATCAGTGTTTGCTTTATCAGTAAATGATGCACTAGAAATAGCAAATATTGCTTTTTTAGATTCTAAAGTTGATGAATCAATTCGGTATGACTCAAAGAGAGGAAAGTTTAATATAGAAGAAATTAAGGGGCCAATTAAGTTTCGTGTGCCCAAAGAAAATCAAAGAGATTTCTTTGGAAATAGAGAAGGTGAAGAATTATATGAAAAGATATTAGGAAAACTACAGACAGATGGAGCAGAGATTATTCCAATAGATTTCTCTCCTTTTTTAGAAGCTGGGCAAATGTTATTTGATGGCCCTTGGGTAGCCGAAAGATATTCATCATTATTTTCTTTCCTTTCAAAATATCCAAATGATGTATTAGATACGACTTTGGCGATCATAAAAAACGGACAAAAATGGAGTGGCAAAGATGTTTTTGAGGCTCAAAAAAGAGTAAATGAGATTAAGGTAATATTAGAAAAAGAGATAGGAGTTAACGAATTTTTATTAACTCCAACAGTTGGATTTTTATGCAAAATTTCAGAATTAAAAAAAGAACCTATTAGTTCAAATAGCAAATTAGGATACTATTCATATTTTGCAAATATTTTAGATTTGAGTGCAATATCGGTACCAACCTCTTTTTATGAAAATGGAATGCCATTTGGGGTAACTATTTTTGGTAAAGCTTTTGAAGATTCAAAAGTCGCCTTTATTGGCGAATCTATTCAAAGGAAATTATCTTTTTTACCAGGAAAAGAATCTTATTAAATTAATTTTAAATGACTATTAACATGCAAAAAACTTTAAAACAAACCAAAACTAAGGGTAAGGTTGTGATTGATAATATCTCAATTAGTTATTTTAATCGGAACAAAAATGTTTATGCTCTTAGGGATATTTCAACAACAATTAACCCGGGAGAATTTGTATGTTTGTTGGGACCTTCAGGATGTGGTAAATCATCACTTTTAAACGGGATTGCAGGCTTTGTCGATCCATCCAAAGGCCAATTTTATTTAGATGATAAAAAAATAATGGGCCCTAGACCTGAAATGGGTATGGTTTTTCAACAATATTCTTTGTATCCCTGGAAAACTGTAAAAGAGAATATTGCATTTGGGCCAAGTATCAATAATAGAGGTGATGAATCTCCTGAAAAAATAGCTATGAATTTTCTAGAGATGATTGGACTATCAAAATATGCAAACCATTATCCAAATGAATTATCTGGAGGAATGCAGCAAAGAGTTGGAATTGCTAGGGCATTAGCAAATTATCCCGATGTTTTATTAATGGATGAACCTTTTGGAGCACTTGACTCTCAAACAAGAATTATTATGCAAGAAAATTTACTAAAGTTATGGAGGGAATTTAAAATAACAGTAGTTTTTGTAACTCATGATATAGATGAAGCAGTTTTTCTTGCTGATAGAATTTTATTAATGAGTACACTTCCTGGGAAAATCAAAAAAGACTTAAAAGTTGATCTTCCTCGTCCAAGAGATAAAGAAACTACAGATTCCAGTAGATTTATTGAATTAAGACAAATTTGTCATAGTTTAATTAGAGAAGAAAGTCTCAAAGCATTTGATAAGCAAAATCAATTATAAAAGACAATAAGAATTTAAATTTTTAAGTAAATTTTGTAAATTTATACCTTAAGAAATAGTCTTTGTTTTATGAATTTATTTTTAATCTCTATTAAAAATAATCTCTAATTTAAAAATTAACTTTAAAAAATCATTATTAGTTTTATTTATAGTGATTTTGTTCATAAACAAGAATTATAGAACCAAGCTTTCAATGTATCTTAGGTAACAATTTTTGCTTTAAAAATTGATTATTCATTGTATATAAAATTATTTTTGTTATGAAAAACCCTCATACAAACCAAAACGTCTCAAAAAGATTTAATTACAAAAGAGGCAGATTTTGGAAGTCAATTATTGGACTTTCAATTGCATCATCTTTTTTTAGCCCTCAAGTGAATGCATTTCCTTTTGGAAAAAAAACTGGGAAAGCAGTTTGTTCAAAAATTCATGTTGGAACTCAAGATCAAGTAATTAATACAGCAGTTGGAGGTGCGGTTGTAAGAGAATTAGAAATATTTAAAGATAACCTTCCAACTGACGGAGAATATAAAGGCTTGAAATATGATCTTGAATGGTCAAGTTATACATCAGGTCCTCCTATTACAAATAAAATGGTTGCAAATCAAATACAAATTGGTTTGATGGGCGATTTTCCTGCAGTTATTAATCTTATAAAAGGCAGAGAGGGAAATGGTAAGGCTAAAACTGTTTACATAGGTACATTGGCTTACAGTCCAAATGGGGCTGGTAATGCTGTAGTTGTTCCTATAGATAGTTCCGCAACTAAATTAACTGATTTAAGAGGTGGAATAGTTTCAGTACCTTTTGGATCTGCAGCTCATGGAATGGTACTGAAAGCATTAAGTGATGCAGGTCTTGATACAAAAAGAGATGTTACTTTGATAAGTCAAGCTCCTGCTGTTGGAGGATCAGCCCTTCAGAAAAATCAGATTGCTGCTCATGCTGATTTCGTTCCATTTGGTGAATTATTCCCCTTTAAAGGTTTTGCTAAGAAAATATTTGATGGAGCGCAAACAGGCGTTCCGACTTTGCATGGAATAACAGTAAGGGAAGATTTCGCAAAGCAATGTCCTGAAGTTGTTACTGCTTTCATGAAGTCAGTAATTCAAGCTAATAATAAATTTCAAAAGACTCCAGAAAAGTTATCGGCAAGTATAGAAGAATGGTCAGGAATAGATAAGGAAGTTGTCTACATGTTTTTAGGACCATCTGGACTTCAACCTCTTACACCTGAGATAAAAGAGGTACAGTTACTAGCCCTAGAGAATAGCATTGCAGTATTAAAAGATCTTGGAAAAATTCAAGATAAATCAATACAACCTAGTGATGTAAGAAATTGGATAGATGATTCTTTCCTTGAGGCAGCAGTAGTTGAATTAGGTACATCTGTAGATGAGCAGAGCGAAAAAGGCGCCTCTTATGTTATCAAAGGAAGAGATTCATTTGACTCAAGTGATATTGCAAATCCAAAGATGGCAGCCCAAATTTGGTTTGAAGGACAGAAGAAAGTTAAGAACTTTTCTTCGACAAAAAATATGCTGCTAGCTTTGAACGGTAAATATAAATCTAAAACTCCAAGCGTTCTTTTTGTGCACGATAGGTTCCAAGGATGGAAACTATTTGCTACTAATGCATTCTATGTTGATGAGGATGGAATGATTAGTTCCTTCTTATTAAAATCAGATGCTAGTAAATTCGCAGATTCTGTTAATTCTGAAGTTTTAGATTTTGAAACTCTCTCAAAAAGATACATATAAGTAAATTTACTTTTGTTAAAACCTGAATAAATTTTATAAACATCTCCAAAATATGGAGATGTTTTCTTAAAAATAATGCCTTCAACTAATGTTTCACAATCATCAGATTTTTATTTTAAATCTTATAAAAAAGAGCGATTAATGTTATGGGAATTAATCCGGATTAACTCAAATTCTTTTATTAGAAAATTAACATCAATAATATTATTTTTTGTATTATGGGAATTTTTATGTTGGATTGATTTTAACTTTATAATAAATTTTGTTTTCGTTCCTACGCCGGTTGAAGTTATCAATGCTTTCGTTCAGTTTATTAATGATTCTCCTTGGGTTCATTTTAAAGCAAGTATTTTTAGAGTTATTGGAGGCTTCATTTCTGGCTCATTATTAGGAATCTTTATTGGATTACTAATTGGATCATCTAAGATTTTGGAGGATTTTTTGGCTACTCCTCTAGAATTGTTAAGACCAATTCCTGCTGTTGCTTGGATACCTCTAGCAATCTTAATGTTTCCTGATGCCGAATCAGGAATGTATTACATAACTTTTGTTGGAGCTTTTTATCCTATTCTTATTAGTACGCAAAAGGCAGTTGAGAATTCTTTATCTGATCGATTGATGATTAGAGTGGGTCAATCATTAGGAGCTAATTCTTTTCAATTATTTAAAGACATAATAATACCTAGTTCATTACCTGGTATTAGTGCTGGTTTAGTTATTGGGATGGGAAATGCATGGTTTTGCTTAGTTACAGCTGAAATAATTGCAGGAAGATTTGGAATTGGATACAAAACTTGGGAATCTTATGTTATCTCAGAATATCCTCCCATAGTTATGGGAATGGTACTTATTGGGTTAATGGGGGCTTTTTCTTCATACATCGTTCTAAAAATAACTGAATATTTTATGCCATGGAGAACGATTTCAAAGGATGGTATTTGATATGGATAAAAAATTAAAAACCGAAAAAAATTATGTTTTGGTAGATAATGTTATCAAAACATTTAAAACTAATAATAAAAAAAAGATCATACTTTCAAACGTAAACTTTAAAATTAGTAAAGGAGAGTTTACTTGTATTCTTGGACCATCTGGTTGTGGTAAATCAACATTATTAGACTTGTTAGCTGGCTTTACAAAGCCTGATGAAGGTTTAATTTCTGTTAGTGGTGAAGTTGTTAGAAAACCGGGTCCAGAAAGAGGGTTTGTTTTTCAAAAAAATTCTTTAATTCCTTGGCAAACTTTAGAGCAAAACGTTGGATATGGATTAAAACTTTTGAAGATTAATAGTAAAAATATTGAAGACAAAGTTACGCAATATTTAAAACTTGTAGGTTTAGAAAAATATCGTAAAGCTTACCCAAATCAATTATCTGGGGGCATGCAGCAAAGGGGAAGCATAATAAGAGCTTTAATTACTAATCCAAAAATTATTTTAATGGATGAGCCCTTTGGTGCTGTTGATGCTCAAACAAGAAGCTTATTGCAAGAAATGTTATTAAAGATTTGGAGAGAATTTGAGACGACAGTTGTATTTGTAACTCATGATGTAGATGAAGCAATTCTTTTAGCAGATAGAGTAATAATAATGGGCGTAAACCCAGGCCATATTAGAGAAATTATTCCGATTAATATTCCGAGGCCTAGAAGTTTAGATTCATCTTTTCTTGAAGAATTTCAAAAAGTAAAAATAAAAATTCTTAATCTAATAAAGGAAGAAACATTGAAGTTAATGCAATGATATGTATTCTCACCATTCTTGCAGTCAATATATTTACATTCTCAACTCAATTTGATAACTTTTCTTCAGTAATTTTTTTAGATCCAATTGTTCTGGCATTTTTTATTGGACAGCTAGCAAGAATTTTTAAAATTAATAATAATGTTTTTTATCAAGAAATTCCTTATGAGAAATTATTATCAATTGCAATAATTATAATGGGAAGTCAAATTCTCTTAAGTAAAATAAGAGTTATAAATCCTACAGTGATATTGTGGATTGTTGTTTGTATTCTTGGCACTTATTACATAAGCATTTTCTTTTCAAAAATATTGGGTATTAAGAAACCGATTGCACTTTTGCTAATTGCTGGAAATTGTATATGTGGTCCAGTAGCAATAGCATTTGCTTCTAAGGTAATTAAATCAAATAAAAGTGATATATCAACAGCATTATGGATAAATACTTTTTCAGGTTTTATTTTAGTAATTCTTCTTCCTATATTAGGTAAACTCCTCGAAGTAAGTCCATATAACTTTGGACTATGGGCTGGATCATCGATTCAATCTACAGCCCAAGTTATTAGTAGTGCTGCAATATATTCAGATAGTTCTCTAGAAACGGCAATTATTATAAAATCTTTGAGGATATTGCTTCTAACCCCTTTTTTAATACTTTTATCATTAAATTATCAATATCCCGATAATATAAATAGGAATAAATTTAACTTAGGCAAAAGCATAATCCCCTCTTTTTTGTTTAAATTTTTAGTTGTAATTGTAATTTTTAATTTTTTTGATTTTCTGATTTTTAATTTTTTCCCAAACAATTTTTTGATCACAAATTTATTTAATCTGATATTGAGTAGTGGAAAATTTATTTCTAAATTCTTTCTATGTTTAGTCGTTTTTGAAATAAGTATAAATTTTAATATATTTAATATTAAAAATTTTGCACCTAAACTTCAAGTATATAGTTTAATTAGTTCTTGTATTTTATTAATACTCAGTTATCAATTTCTAGTTATTTAAGATTTAATTCTTTATAAGAATCATTTAATAGATCATCAAAAATAACTGGTGCTTTCTTTAAATCTTGATTAAATTCATCTGTACCAGGTTCATAATATATTTCATTAGTGTAAGTATTGATCCAATCTCTTCTTATTTTCATATCAGGAATAAAGTGACAGTCTTTACGTGTTCTATTTCCTAAAATCGAGTTAACAATGTTTTCATCTACTCCGGTCCATTTACTTATTTTTTGTATAGGTGAGGAAGATGAATTAAACCAATATTTAGCACTAATAAGAGATTTTATAAAAGCCTTTACAATATCTTCATTATTTTCTAAAAACTCTTTTCTTACTAAAACTCCATAATAAGAAATCGGTGCGCTAATACATTCATTTAAAATTTCAAAATTTTTAGTTGATTCTAATAAATAATCGAATGGAGTAAAAAATGCAAATGCATCAACATTTGTATCTTTAATCGAATTTATATTCTTTATGCTGTAATCCTTCAAAGTTACACCTTTGCTTAAATTTTGTTCTTTTAAATTATGTATTAATGAGCCATATGCTGTAGATAAAAAAGGGACTGCAATAGTAGATCCTTTCGAAAATTGATCTAAAGATTTAACTTCAGAATTTTTAGGAAGTATTAAGTTCGAACCACCTCCTTCAGGATTAATACTTACAAAACTAACTAGGACTATTTCCTTTTCTGAATTCGTCGCCTGATTTGCTAAGTGAGAAATTGCATAATCACCTACAATACCAAAATCAAGTTCCTCCGTTTTAAGTTTTGAAATTATAGGGTAAGCAGAATTATGATTTATCCACCTTGGAAGTATTTTATTTTGTCTTTTACATTCATCAAGATAAAGTTCGAAAAAACGAAGTTTTTCGGGAATTATTGAAGCTAAAGAAGTTTGAATAGTATCGTACTGGACTCCAATATTAACTTCAGAAAAATCATCTTGATTTTTGTAATTTTTCTCAAAGTTGATTCTTTGAAATGGTAGGAAATCATTTTTATAACTAAGATTTTCTTTTGATTTATTATTTTTATTAAAGATTGATTCCTGAAATTTATCTATAGACTTTGAGGATAAATTAATTAATAGTTCTAAAACTTTTTTTAAATTGCTACTAATTTTGTTATGAATTTGTTCATTAAAAATAAGAAACATTGTATAAGGAATATATAGTTCATCTAATTTCACAATATTAAATTCTTTGTAATTATCCTCTTCGAAAATATTTAAAGTATTTATACCCAGCCAATCACTTTTTAAAACTATTGAATTAATAAGGGCTGAGCTCACAAACTTTTTATATTTGAAATCTTCAAAAGTATAGCCAGCTATGTTTAATCTTTTTTTAATTATTTTATATTCCTCTGAATTTTCTTCTGGAAATAATATTTTATAATTTTTAATTTTATCTAGATTAAGATTTTCAGTAGATAAAAAGGTGGATTTGTTTTTAAAAAGAGCTATTTGATTAGGAAAACATGGAATTGATTTTGTATGATCATTTAATAGATGGGAGGAAACTATGCCAAATGAATTTTTTACACTACTGACTTTTTCAATTATTTCTTTCTCCGAAATACAAGAAAAATAATCAATTTTAATAAATTCCTCTATAGAACTCTCAAGAATTATGATCAATTTACTAATGAAGGATTCTTGGGTATTTATATTAAAAAATAAATTTAATTTTTCTTGATTATCTTTTTCTTTTTTTAATTGTTTTTCAAGTATTGAGATCTCTTCAAATATCTTTTTACAGCTTGCCTTTGTTTCAATGCCTGCCTTTGTAAGATCTAATTTATTTTGAGTTCTCTCGAATAATTCAACTTTTAAAAACTTTTCAAGTGATTTAACTTTAATTGATACTGCAGGCTGACTGAGATGAAGTTTTTTAGCAGCTTTAGAAAAATTAAGAGATTCTGATACTTCTAAAAATACTCTTAGATGAGATAGTTCCATCCACTTATCATAATACTTATATCCTCGTATTTAAAGGTAGATTACCGTGTATCAGTAGTTACTAAATATTCTTTATGTTTTAAGAATGAATTATTACGTTTTTCTATTTTTAGAAAAATTTGATTATTTATGTGGGTATAAAAATTTTAAATACCTTAATAGTATCTGTAAATACCAAAATACCAGATATATCAGTTCATCTCGAGTATAATATGGGTAATAAAAATAACAAAAATTTCATGGAAATTATAAATTTAGAAGTTGATTTTTTAGTTGTTGGAGGGGGGACAGCAGGGTGCATGGCTGCTGTAAAGGCTAAGCAGAAATCTCCTGAATCATCAGTACTTGTTTTAGAGAAGGCGAATATCAGGAGGAGTGGTGCAATTGCAATGGGTATGGACGGTGTAAATACTGCAGTAATACCTGGCAATTCAACTCCTGAGCAATACGTTAGAGAGATTACAATAGCCAATGATGGAATCTTAGATCAATCAGCTGTTCATACAACCGGTCTTTTAGGTTTTGAAGTTATTCAAGAACTTGAAGAATGGGGGGTTAAGTTTCAAAAAGATAATGAGGGAAAATATGATCTAAAGCAAGTTCATAGAGTAGGAAAATATGTTTTACCGATGCCAGAAGGAAAAGATTTAAAAAAGATTTTATCTCGGCAAGTTAAAAGAAATAAAATTAAAATTATCAATAGAGTGATGGCAACAAGTGTTTTGACTCAGAATGGAAGGGCTATAGGAATAACAGGATTGGATGTTAGAAGTGGAGACATGTATGTTATTAAATCAAAAGCAATTTTATTGTGTACTGGAGCATGTGGAAGATTAGGTTTACCTGCTTCAGGTTATTTATATGGTACTTATGAGAATCCCACCAATGCTGGCGACGGATATTCAATGGCATACCAAGCAGGAGCAAAATTATCAAATATTGAATGTTTTCAGATAAACCCATTAATTAAAGACTATAACGGACCTGCTTGTGCTTATGTCGCTAGTCCTTTTGGAGCATATACGGCGAATGCCTCAGGTAATAGATTTATTAGTTGTGATTATTGGAGTGGTCAAATGATGTTAGAAGTATGGAGAGAGTTGAATTCAGGTCAGGGACCTGTTCATCTAAAAATGTACCATTTAGATGAATCTACCATATCTGAAATAGAAAGAATTTTATTTGACAATGAGAGGCCCAGTAGAGAGAGATTTCACGCTGGTAGAGGTGAAAATTATAGAAAGGATGGAGTTGAGATGAATATTTCAGAAATTGGTTTATGTAGTGGACATTCGGCATCAGGAGTTCAAGTTGATGAACATATGAGGACAAGCATACCTGGACTTTATGCAGCA
Organism: Prochlorococcus sp. AG-469-F22; assembly: GCA_003211655.1. Lineage (GTDB taxonomy): Bacteria > Cyanobacteriota > Cyanobacteriia > PCC-6307 > Cyanobiaceae > Prochlorococcus_A. Next base: position 20,857 of record QCSC01000016.1, read on the forward strand.
GGTGATATGGCTAATGTGCCTCATAATTACATGATTGGAGCATTTGTTTCAGGAAGAGTAGCTGCGGAACATGCAATGTCATATATACAAGATGTTGATCATGGCCAGGTTGATTTAGATATTATCAATACTGAAAAAGAAAGAATATTAGCTCCTCTAAAGAATCCAAATGGAATTCCACATACTCAAGTCGAATACAAACTTAGAAGATATGTTAATGATTATTTACAACCACCTAAATCCCCAAAAAATATGATGATAGGATTAGAAAAATTTATAGATTATCAAAATGTTATGGATGAATTAGGAGCAAGAGATCCACATGAATTAATGAGATGTATGGAAATTAACTTTATTAGAGATTGCGCTGAAATGGCTGCAAAAGCTTCTCTCTATAGGACTGAAAGTCGTTGGGGTTTATATCATTACAGATTAGATTTTCCAAATCGAAATGATGAAGAATGGATGTGCAATACCATTATTAAAAAATGCTTTGAGAAAAATGAGATGACTATTTCTAAGGAAGAATTAAAACCATACTTGTTTGATGTCAACTTAAATGCAGAAAAATATGATGTTTCTGTTGCTTAAGAAATGATTAAAAAAAATTACCCTATTTGATTTTTAACTATGGCCCTAACGACTAACAGAGTTGATGTTCCAGTAATCGTCGACGAAAACAAATGTCTAGAAAAGTGTAAAGCCTGCATAGAAGTATGTCCATTAGATGTACTTGCGAAGAATCCCGAAACTGGCAAAGCATACATGAAATATGATGAGTGTTGGTTTTGTCTTCCCTGCGAGAAGGAATGTCCCGTTGGAGCTATAACTGTTCAAATTCCTTTCCTTTTAAGATAAAGTGAAATTTAGTCAATCTCTCCAAGAGGAAGTTTATCTTCTAGATGAAGATATACAAGATATGGTTGAAATGCTTTCATCTGAAGATGAAGGGGATAGAATTGTTGCCGTAGTTAATTTGCAACAAGAATGTGATGAAGACACTGTTCCTTTTTTGATTCATGCTCTTAATGACTCCTCAACTTCTGTTCAATTGACTGCAGTGACAACTCTTTGGGAACTAGCTAATGCTAAAGCAGTTTTGCCATTGATGAATTGCATTAATAGTAAAAGAGATAAAAAGGTCAGTCAGGAAGCTTGTAGTGCTCTTAAAGAATTAATAAATCAAGACCATCTAATGAAATTATTAGATTATTTAGATAGTGAGGATGAATTGCAGATAATATACGTTTTAATTTTATTGAGAAAAATTCATGATATACAGGCTTTGCCTTCTATCAGCCCTTTTTTATCATCAAAGAATAAAGATTTAAGAAGAGAGTCAGTTATTACCCTTAGGTATCTAAATCAACTAACTCATTTTTCCCCGGCTAATTTACTGGCTAAAGATTCTGATATAGAAGTAAGAAGAGAAACCATGCTAACTCTTGGTAATTTTAGAGAAGAATGTATTGTTGGGATTTTGTGTGATTCTCTTCAAAATGATGAATCTTGGGAGGTAAGACGTAACGCAGCAATGGCTCTAGAAATACATTCAGATCATCACTCATCAAAACCTCTTTCTTGTGCTATTTCAGATGTCCATTGGCAGGTAAGAAAG
>QCSC01000017.1 GCA_003211655.1 Prochlorococcus sp. AG-469-F22
GGAAGCGGTAATGATATTTTTAAATTAACTACTGGCAGTGGCTACGACAGAATAAGAGATTTTAAAAAAGGAGAAGATAAAATTAACTTTCAAGGTTTTGACGATATAGGCATAGTAGGAAACGGAAATAATTCCAAGATCTATAACGGGTCTGATTTATTAGCGATCGTTTATAATGAGACTGAAATCTCTTCATCTGGTAATTATTTGATTTAAAAAAAGAGTGCTATGGCTGCACTCCAACTCTCATAACCACAGCGTGAAAACTTAGTAGTGAACATTCTTTTCCCAAGTTTTTCCCAAGGTGGGTTTTGGCCTTCGCTGAAAAGCAAGTCGGGGCGGGGAGATTCGAACCCCCGACCTAATGCTCCCAAAGCAATAGTGTGTAGATAGTGAGACTAAGGCTTTTAAGCTATAACTGAAGCTATAGATTGAATATGAGACTCTGTAGATGTACGTAAGTGAATGGTTCGTAATTGAATTCTACACATTTGTGTGGAAAAATTAAGGGTACATACAGCACTAGTGTCTATGTCTAATTCTTGGGTAAAAGACTTTCGTAACGCATTAAAGTCAAAAGTTGGTAAAAACTGGACTGTTGGAAATTCAAGGGGTTCAGTAAGAATTTTTGTAGGACAAAAACCAAACATCATTTCTTTAAATACTTCTTATAAGTGGTCAGAGGATTCCTGGATAGACGCTTTAAACAGAATTGTCTTAGTAAATAACATTTATAAAGAAGCTAAAGGCAAGTTAGACCTAAAAACAGCCTATGCAATTTCATCAAGTGCTAGTTCAATGATTCAGCTTGATTGGGCTGATTCTTTAAACAGCTATAGAGCATTTAAAACAAATGTTTCTGATAAAACTTGGAAGTCTAAGCATTTACCTGTTTTGCATATTGCATTGACGTTATTGAACAAAAAGAAAAAGCCTAAGAATGGTGAAGAACTATCTATTCTTGCCTTAGCTAAATGGACTAGAGGTACTACACAAAGAAGGCACATGAGATTAGCCCTAAATAGCTTTTTAAATTATGTAGTCCAGAGACAAGATTTTCCATCTAAATGGCTACCGCCTGTAATGTCAGATGATGAAGCAGTTACAACAACAAAGCGTATAGGTTATCCATTATCAGATAGTCAGATTCTTAGATTAGTTGATTCTATTAATAACCCCAGATGGAAGTTTGCTATACAACTTATGGCTACTTATGGACTTAGACCAAACGATTTAAAACACCTTCATACAAGGAATGATGGTAATGAATTATGGTCAGATTATCGTAAATCTCAGGGTGGTAAAAAAGGTTCAACAACACAACCAAGACAGTTATTTCCTTTATTTGTAGAAGATATAGATGGAAGCAAAAATAATTGGAATTTAAAGCAAAGAATACATATAAAAGAAGAATTACCTCCTTTAAATGACAAAAGTGGTGTAGGTCAGGCTGTAGGTCGATTCCTTAAGGACAGCAAAATATGGCAACAACTTAGAAAAGAAGCAGAAGATGAGAGACAACAGCTAACACCTTATAGTTTCCGACATAGATACGCTTACATTGGTCATAACAGACAAAAAGAAGATGGTAGTTATAGATCACCTAGAAAACTTGCCGAAGCTATGGGTCATTCTTATGACGTACATCTGCAATCTTATACACGTTTTAAAATCAAAGAAATGGTAGAAGATTTTGATAGAGAAACAGTAGAGCTTTAATCATGTTATGTACATTCACAGAAGCATATAAGTGCTTAGGTTTTAAATCCAGAGCTAGTATTTATCAGCTAAAAGAGAAAGGTATATTAGACCCTTACATAAGACGTATAAATGATAAAAAATACCTTTATATGGGTGCTATTAAGGGTATAACTTTAGCCAAACATATTGAAAATAATTTAACTGCAACCAATTACATACCACTTAACAACTATGACCTTAATCTCTATGTAAACCTCCTTAAATAGCTTTATTTTGCTTTATTTCTGCTTAGACGTTGTCTATATCTAATAATTGCTGACGCTAAATAATTTCAGAGCTTCGAGATGACCCACATTGAAAGTGCTAAAAGATAGTTTAGCCCTTTTTTTTAAGCAAACATTGGTTAATTAAAGCAGCAATTTGTTCAGGAAGATAAAAAGTTGCGGCTGCCTCGGCTTCTAATAACAATATGATTCTTGATGGATCTAAACCTGATTCTTTATAAGTCTTGGTCAATTTATTTGCATCTATACCACTAGCATTTATAAAATCCTCAAAAGGTTCTTTCCACTGATAGAAAGTGATTGACTTTGTATCATCATGATTCCACATTCTGCAATGCTGAAGAACTAACCAACTTTGATGTTTTAAAACATGAACGGAAGGTTTATCATCACGAAAAATAATTTTTCTTTCATCTAAAAGGTAGATTCCTTCTTCATTTGAAGAACATTGCTTTTCATCAAATTCTATTGAAATCCCGGCCTTATCTAAAGTCTTTAATAAATAGTCAACCCCTTCATATCTTGTATCTTTATATTGTTTTGAGCTTTGCATTTATTTAATCTCTTTGATCAAAAAAATCATAAAAAGGAGGAGGATCAAAGCATATTATTGATTCTTCGGGTTTTGTTTTTACTTTTTCAGATTTTTTTTTATTTTTAAACTCAACATCTAAAAAATCATCGCCTTTGAGTATTGACTTAAGTCTTAGTAAAAAACCGTTCATAATATTCCAGAAACCAAGAGCATTTGTTTGATGATAAATGCGACTGCTATTGCTATCAAGACTCTGCTAAATATATAGATCATTTTGATTTTGAGTATCTACCTGCTTCGTATGAAATCCAAATAATTGCAGAAAAAGATAATAAAATGTAAATGAAATCCGAATTAAAATCTTCAAGATAAAATTCTGAAAAAGCAGCTGTACAAGCATATTCTGCATCGGAACGATCATTATAAATATTCTCCTGCTGTTTTTTATCATCTAATTCTTTTATTTGAAAATCATATCTTTTTCTATACTTAATAGAACTAAATTCTTTCCCTATCTCCGAACAACCCTTCCTAAACAAATCCTCATATCTTGAATAAGTTCTATCAGTTACTAACATAGCCAGAAATAATGCAGGTAAACCAATACAAAAAGTTTTTCGAATTACATTACCATTGGCATCAAAAAATTCTTTTATAAAGTTACGCATTAAAAAAGAGGGTTTTATCCCTCCATATTAAATCGACTGTCAATTACTAACTATTTGCGGTGCAAGTAGTAAGCGTTTCATTTATTCCTTTCAAGAAAGGAAATCAATTTATTAAATATATTAATTTCAGTGAATGTAAAAAATTTCATATAATTTTCAAACGATAAGTATTGAGGAGATTTATTTTCTTTTATGCGTTTTTGTCTCATATTAATATAACTATTAGCGGCATATTTTGGAAATTCATTAGGACATATTGAATGGTAATACGCATCAATTAATGAACGGAATATCTTTTTCTCTTTTTCAGTTCCCTCAAAGATTGAATCCCTCAAATCTTTAGTAGAGGAAAAACCCTTTTGTTCTCCATATTCTTTGAATGTAGCGTAACCAATAGAAAGTGACTCGGCATCTGTTAATCCTTCATTTCTCGCTGTCATTTTTGTACAACTTCCTATAACGAGTTGCTTTAATGCACATTCTTTTTTTCCAAGTTCAATGCATTTATAATCTATTAAATTTGCATTTTCAGCACTAACAGCAGTAGGTAAAGCAAGTGCAGCTAGTAGTGGGAGTAGTAAGCGTTTCATTTATTAGCCTTTTTATTTTTTTTAGCATTTTTGATTTTTTTCTTTACGTCTTTCACTCGTTTTCCATCAAATTTTTTCCCACCAACTTTTTTCCCATCACGTTCCTCAATACGTTTTCCATCACGATCGTTAATACGTTGCATTTTTTTATTAAAACGGTATTGCATTTTCTGTCTTAAGCTGTCATACATTTCAATTGTCAATTCCATTTTCTTAATAGAACCAGAACTTGCAAATTCGTCTATAAGAGGTTGAAACTTTAAATCAAGAGCCTCCATTGCTTTTTTATGACGATCAGTGATGAGGCTAAATCTTTTTTCCTGTATTGTTTCAAAATTAGGAGCTGAACCAACTCCCCCATTAAATTCATTATGAGCAACAACAGGAACTGAGAAACTTATTAACAAAGTAAGAAGTAATAATCTTTTTCTCATAAAAAAGGATCTAATTGCCCCTTATTTTAGATCGACTGTCAATAAAAAGCTAAGGAGTATTTAAGGTGTATTCGTGAAAAATACACCATGAGAACTGTTGGGCTACAACACATCACAACTAAGGTGTATTAGTAGTATTCTTTTCTTCCTCCCTTTTCTTGTTGTCTTCCCTACAGTTAATAACCTACCGAATAATTACTATAACTTTGTAAATACAATTAAAAAAGATGGGCACAGGATTTCTTGCATTTTTGTTTGCTCTAGTTGGTTTATATAAATTCTGGGGTGATAGTGAATTCATTGGATTCGTTTTATTAGTAATCGCTAGTTATATAGTCACTGAAATGGTCAGAAACGATGTTAAACAGAATGGGGTTGAGGGAGGTAATAAAAGTTTGGTTCTTTCTAGTATGGTTTTGCAAATTGCAGTTATTATTATTGGCCTTGCATCGCTGTTTACTGTTTAGCAAATAGACAAGACCCCCAATACACCCTTACACCCTAAGGCTGAATCCATTGGCATAACTAAAGTCTTATGTAGTATTCCGATAAAATACTCAATTTTGCGATGTTCTGGTATTGCAGTAATTTTGAAAACAAAACGGTAAAATAGTAGTAATAATGGGGATTATTTTGAATTTAAACGACTTAAAAAGATTAGAGCGAAGAATTAATAAAGTCACTTTAGAAAAGAAACCTCCTACGCTGAAAATGATTACTCTTGGACCTGAAGATCCTGAACCTGAAAATATAGATCAATGGACAATGTGTATAAAAGTTGAACCAAAACCAGCAGATTAGGATAAGTAGAGCACGCGTGCACGCACGAATTAATCAAAGTCATTAGCCATATTTCACATTTGTTTTGGTGTTGTATGAAGATACTTTTTAAGACTATTAAAATCTTTGTGGCCAGAAATTGCCATGATGTCTGATTCTTGCCAGCCTTTATCCTTCAAAGTAGTTAAACAGGTTCTTCGCGTTGAATGTAGACTCGCGCCCTTAATAGATAATTCTTTCAAAATTCTTCTAACAACCCTATCAACAGACTTTCTATTAAGATGGGTTCCTTTTTTTCGGCCTTTAAATACATAGTCTTGTTGTTGTGGCTTTGTTATTACATATTCAATTAGTTTATTTTGTGTTGAAACTTTGCGCCCTTTCAATGGATACTTATGCCAAAGAGTGCGCCATTCAGCAAGAATTAATTTTAATTTAGGATTTAAATAAATACTTCTTGATTCGTCAGTCTTAGTATTAATTGATTTAAATAATATTGATTCTTCTGTAATATCTGACCATTTTAATTTCAAAGTTTCAGAAATTCTTGAAGCTGAATATCTCATCACACAGAAAGCTATCCTATGTGGTCCTCCTGGTAGATGTTCAACTAATAGATCAAGCTGTTCAGGTGTAAGTATCTCAGCTTGTCCATATCTATCATTTTTCATTTTTTATATATAAAGAATAGGTTTAACTGGTCTAGCTGATACCAACGCTTCTGGATGTACTAGAGACCTTATCTATATTTTGTCTCAGGTTATGTTAATTAGTGATATACATAATACAATTATGTCTTAAGTATTATTTATTAATTGACTGTTATTTATAATGAATAAAAATATTAATATTATCTACTAAATTACATATTACAGATAACAAATAGTGATATTTTAATTACTGATAGGGGGAGGGTTCAAGATTAGCTAAAGTTATATCGCAACCCTCGGTACTTATGTATAAATAATATAATAAATTAAGAATAAATGCAAGTATAAAATAATATTTAGTAGAAAAAGTATTATAATAAAAGTAATAACAATTATCTTTGTTTATTTCTTGATGGATAACTGGGCAGGCCAGCAAATGTCAGAAGGAGACTTCACACTGAACACCAACTGTAATAAGTATGCGCTTATGTGTATCCCACATGATTACAACGCAGCTTACAGCTTATCTACATATTGGTTCACTATTTGCAGGGAAGACAAAAGTATTACTCCTAGACAATTAGCTGTTAAAAAATGTCCCAACTTATTCAGTCCTGAGTATCAACGAAGGTTAAATATAATTCAATTCCGAAGAGGTACTTAAGTATGAGAAATTCACTTCATTTAGATGCTTTTTGTCAGTTCTGGGAGATGAACTTCAATTCTCCTATCCCTCCGTTACCTTCACGGCCTGAACAACTCACAGTAACTCAGGTTGAGCAGTTAAGAATGTTTGATGGAGGGAAATTATATAGAAATCTTTTTCGAGTAACTCCTGAGTCTGGAAATTTACCAGCAGGAGTTGAAAGGGATATTGCTAACGGGAGGATAGATATTGGCAAGAAAGATCTTTATCGAAAGTATGGTTATGAGGATATGGCTCAGAAGATCGAAGCCGCTGCAATTAAATATGAACAAGACAAGATTAATAAAGAGACAGCAGAAATGGAAAATCGAAATGCCGAAAGAGAAAAATTAAATGAAGCTAAATCAAAAATGTCTTTAGGGGAAAGGATAATGTCTGAACCACTTACACAGGCGCAAATCATCAATAATCAGATGAAGTATCACGGTCACGTTGGTACATGATGTCTGTTGTCCCTACAGATAAAACACTTCGAGAAATCCCTGCTGCTGTATTTGAAGCGATAAGTCATCATGTCCAAGGATCATCATGGGGGAAGAGTGCTGAATTAGCTGGTATTGATTTAAGGACCCTCAAAAAATATAGGGAGCTTCCAGAGTGCATCAAATTTCATAATGACCAAGGAAGAGAATCTGCAATCGTAGGACGTAATGTAGCGTTTACAGCTTTCCCAAAAGTTATGAGTCGTTTAGTTAAAACAGCATTGGATAATTCTGAAAGAGCTTATGCGAGGAATGATGCTTCTAAGACAATAATTAATTATGTTTTGGAGAAGGAGAAGATGGAGATGTATGGATCAAAAATGATGGATTTAGAAAGTAAAGTTGCAGCGTTAGAAGGTAGCAAAATTGTTGTAGATATTTAATATCAAAAATTCCTATATATAAGGAGTAATAATTGACAGTCGATCTACAATAAGGGCAATTAGCTCCTTTTATTTTGTGAAAAGATTTTTAATTCCTTTATTAGCTGCTCTTGCAATTCCAACTACCGTTAATGCAAATGTAGATTCCAAAGTTGCCGAGGATTGCGTGAAAGCAACTGATTTTCAAGGTTGTGTTGAAAGTATGTCTGGTCAGAAAAATATTAATTTATCAATGACATTTGAAGAGGAAGAAAGATTAGCCCTAGAAGAAGCTAAAGCATATGATAAGGCTCTTATTGCTTTTGAAACGGGAGATTCTTTAAAAGCAATGAAATCAATAAATTCTTATATTAAAAAAAATCCTAATTCTAAAGAAGGATATTTATTAAGGGCCTTTATTAATACGTATGATTTATCAGAGTATGATAAAGCCTTAGAAGATGTAGATAAAGCGATTGAGATAGATCAAAGTTATGCAATTGCTTACGCTTTAAAAGCAGATATTTTTTATTTTGATATTGGAGGTAGTGCATCTCAAACTAAAAAGATACTAAATAAGGCTTTTGAACTTTCTCCAGATAATCCTTTCGTTAACTTTGTTAAAGGAGATTTTCATTACGATGATGCTTTGATTCTTTATGACAAGGGTAAAGTAGATTTGGCTATTAAATCCGCTGAAGAAGCATTGATCCATTTTGAAAAAGTAATTGAAAATTCTAAAAATAATGAGGATTTGATAATTAAAAGAATTTATCCTCTTGGGATTAAATACACTGCAACAGCTCTAATGGGTGAAGCAAAGTTTGAACTTTATTTCGTATATAAGGAAATTAAGGATAGAAAAAATGCAAAAAAATATTTAGAAGAAGCTCTATCTGACTACACAACAGCTATTTCAATGGCTCCGTCACAAGAAAAGGCTGAAGAAATTGAGTTAGATAGAGATTTTGACTTAATAACTCCGGCAGATATATATACTGCTAGAGGTAATATTTATAGTTGGATGAATAATAAGGTAAAGAAGGCCTGTAGTGATTGGAAGGTTGCCAAAGGATATGGAGATAAAGATGCACAGAAGAACTACAGAGAATATAGATGCTGAATTAATTCACAAAAACAATTGAAACGCTTACTACTTACACCGCTGCTGTGAATAAGCACCATTTAGGGAATCTTCGAAGATACTAGAGCCTCCCCTGAAGCCCCTTTCTCATGTGAGAATGAACAAGCAATAAAAAAGAGAGGTCGGGATTCCTCTCTATGACTTGGATTGTTAGAGTCGGGGCGACAGGATTCGAACCTGCGACCTAGTGCTCCCAAAGCACTCCTTTGATCATTTGAGAATATCCAATAAAATCAAGCTATTACTAGGATATAAGTAAGTTAGTGGAACGAGTTTGAGACTGCATATTGCACAAAGTACGTACTTGTATATAGTTAATACGTAACCTTAGCGCTCCCCCTAGCGCTCCCCTCTACGACATAGTGCCACATGCCAGTTAAGTCGAATACAGAAGATTGGGTATTAGCTATAAGAGTATTTATTAAAGATACTCTCGGAACCTCCTGGCAAATTAGAGAGTCAAAAGGGAAAGTCAGACTAGGAATAAGATTTAAAAACGGAGAAAGGTCCTACAGTAACCTCCCATATAAGTGGCAGAGGTCAAATCAAGGAAAAATAAGAGATTTTATAGAGCAGGTGCATACGCTCCACGTAAAAAAGAAAGTTGGAATTAAAGAGGCTATTGAAAGAGTTAAATTAAATGCACCAAAAGATGAAGTCAAAAAAGCTAATAAAACAGATTTTAAATTAATCCTCGAAGCCTGGACAAAGTGGGGCGAGTATCTAACGACTCAGACAGGGAAAGTAAGTGAATCTACGTTTAAGAAATCCTATGGTCAAACTTTTAAAGTTTTAAATAATTGCTCTACTGCTGAGGATGTTGATTCTCTATTGATGAACGTGGGGCAGCAGCATGAGAGTGGTTGTAGAACTCGCCAACAGAATGTCAGAAGAGTGGCAGCGTGTTTGAGGTGGTCTTGCAGTAGTAAAGGAAAATTTATTTTAGACCCAGATATTTGGACCCCACCTGTTGAAGGACAGTTAGGAGATTTTATTGGCAGAAAAAGTCGAGAGTTACAGATTAAAAGTGATAATCCAACTACTCCAATAAGTGATGAAGATTTCCAATTGCTGTTGGATTCTATGAAAGAAAAATTAAATGATAAAAATGCAAATGTTAGAGCCCAGGCGGAGAAGTGGGACCTAGCTTTGCGATTAACGAGAGTATTTGGTTTAAGACCAATCGAACTCCAATATCTTCAAATTAGGCGTAATGGTAAAGATTGCTTGTGGTGCATCTATCCTAAGCAAACTTCCAACTATGCGACTAAGCCGAGGAGGTTATTTCCTATCCATAAGAACTGGTGTGAAGATTGGAAATTGATTGAAAAGGTTAGATCAGGAGCACCACTTCCCAGTATGAAAACAGGTGGAGGCCAGGCATTCGGAACTTACTTTAGATTTAACAAAACTTGGAATAAATTAAAAGAAGAAAAAGGTATTACTGCGTATAGTCTTCGTCATGCCTGGGCTGTTGTTGCTCACGAAAAATATAATCTTAATGCTGCTATTCTTGCCCCTGCAATGGGGCATAGCGTGGAGGTACATAATCGTAGTTACAGCAGATGGTACGGAGAGAAATATTTAGAAGATATTTTTGAAAATGCAACAATGAGTTAAAAACTAAAGCAAAGTAAATCAAAGCATTGAAATTTACTAAAAAAATACATAGAATCTAAGCAAATCTTACGGGTAAGAAAAGAACTTTTAGTTCATTTCTAGATTAATTTAACTTGCTCCTATTTGAGTTAATTTTAAAAGCCAAAACTAGGACTATGTAGGAAGTCCAAATCGCCATGAAATATCAAAGTTGAAAGACCATCCAAGTCAATCAGCGAACTGTAAACCTAACAACTGAGTTAAAATGTCCAACCTCACTAAAAAGTGGGTGAAGACTCAACCTATGGCTATAAGGCTTGGGATGAGTCCTACCGCACTATGCCGATTGGCTAAAAAAGACCTAGACAAAAATGATGGATACCTCCAAAAAGGGGTCCACTATAACCAACTAGGCGAGGGAGATAATTCTCCTTTTTATTGGAACGTGGAGCTTACCGAAGAGGTCTTCGCAAACTGGGGAGCACCTATTAAATAATTCAGATAAAAGTTAAATGCTAACTTATAAAAAGAACTTCGTTTCTTGAGTAATTTCTGTGGCTAAACAAAAAATTCAAGCAATTGCAGATATTTTTACTGAAGAGGAAATTCTTGAAGTTATGAGTTTGTGGAAGAGGGAACCTTCCTACGAATTTTTACTTCCTGATTGGCATGCAACAGTTATTGCAGGAAGATGGGTAAATAGAGGCAGATTTGGGAATAGTCATCCTGAAGATAAATCAATGGATTATATTCAGCAACGTAAAAATTTTCATTTATATAATCTTGATCAATTAGAAGAACTCTATAGAAATAAATGGGAATTTGATTGGGGGATAAAAAATGCAAGAACTTTTTATATCGTCAAAATTAAAGTCCCATTAAATAACAGAAAAGAATGCATAATTTATAAACCAGGGATTTGTGCAGACAAGGTATTAGGTGGTAGGTTTACAAAAAATAATGGGAATAGAATTCAGTCAGTTATTGAAGTAAGAAATATCCATTGGCACGTAGCTGCATGCCTCGAAGAAAAAGCTCACTATTATTTACAACCTAGACCTTGGCTTCCTATGCTTTATTCTCATGAGTTAATTGATTCCGATATGCATGGTTTTTTCAATGACTTTTACTATAAAGATTTTGAGATGTTTGATGAGAGATATGGAGCTTGTAAAAATAAAATTTGGAATTTTAATAGAAAAATACTTAAAGAGCTTCAAAAAGCAAATAAAAAAATAGAAAAAAGTTTTGAAACTGGTAATAGTGAGTTAAGAAAAGAGGCAAATTTAAGAATTAAAGAAATAAAAAAAATCAGAAAAAGATTAAGACGTGAATACTTTAAAAAAATCCCAAAACCGAAAGATTCTGACAAGATTTGGGATTACTTACGTGGAGGAGAAACTGAATTTGGAATTTGGAATGATACTGAAGAAAAACTATTGGACTGGGTAGAACTTTTACTCTCTTTTGAAAAAGAAAAATTGGATAAATATAAAACTAAACCTGAGGTAATTTTTAATAAAAGTATCTAGGTTAATTATCAACAATTATGAAATAGTAAATACTTCTAAATACATTGCAAATACTAAGTAAACCGATAGGACTGAGCACTATTTACAGTCCTATTTTTTTGATTAATTATGTATTTAACAGCGTATTAAATGTTAAATGACGGATGCGGAAAAATTAGCTTATTACAAGTCTGAGTTTCAGGGACCTGCTCTTGTGGAGTTTATTGGGTTTAGGTCAACTGCTCCACTTGCTCAATGGATAAAAATGCAGGCTGCAATCGAGGCCAGAGACTACAGCGCAGTTATAAGACGATTACTTATCAAGGCAGCCAAAGAGGAGGGCTTCAATCCTAATGCCATTATTTGAACCTGAAGTTTTAGAGACTCTTCAAGGAGTTCCACCAAGTTGGGATAGTGGTTATACACCAGTTATAAATAAATGCGGATTTGTTCTTGATTGGCAAAATAAACCACTTACTATCCACGAAGCCATTAAGTTGGGTACTCATTATATAAATCCCAAGAAACCAGAAAAAGGACCAACAACATTAAATGGGATAGGGTTGCATCTTAATGAATATACAAAGACAGGTTGCTTAGATTTTGATAAAGAAAATTTAACTAAAGAAGAGATAGAAAGTAAATTCCAAGAGCATTTCGGAAGAAGTATTAATGAACTTCCAAAGAGTATTTGTTGGACTTCGGGAAAACTTAATAGGTATCAAATAGCATTTAAAATTCCAGAGGAATATTGGGAAACTATTACTCATATAAAAGACAATCCAAAACTCCCAGAGATGGAATTACGTTGGGGGAAATGTCAATCGGTCCTGCCTCCTTCAAGGCATCCCGAAACTGGTTCTTATAGATGGATTAATAGTCCAAATAATGTCCCACTAGCAATAGCCCCAGAATGGTTCTTACATGGTTGGGCAATGTTATCAAAGCCAACTACTAAACCTAAGAAAAGAAAATTTATTGATTTTATTGAAAAGAGGACTAGAGATGAGTTGGACTATGACTCCTCCAGGGTTTCTGATGGATTAATGGAATATTGCCAAGATCATAAATTTATAAATTATTCCAGTAAGCCAAACTATACCCCTTGGAGTGAGATTGGGATGGCTTTACATCATCTAAGCAAAGAGATTGAAGAGGCTACAGAGGGGAAGACAGTTGATACGCACCTGGACGATTGGTTGGAGTGGAGCAGTAAGCATGACAACTATAGTTTTAGTGAATGTATGAAAAAGTGGGAATCGGGTTTTGATTACAAGCCTGATAGTAATAAGCAAATAAAAATAGGTACTTTTTTTGATTACTGCGAAGCACATCCAAAACATCCCAGGCATAAAAATTATTTAAGACGGCATGAGATGTGGGATGAGTTGGAATTGTTAGAGCCAACACCACAAAAAGAACCACCAAAACGAAAGAGGGATGAGTTATTAAAGGATATTTTTAAGGCTGCTGTTAATGGCGATAGCAACTCCTACTATGAGGATTATGCTGAGATGTATAACAGGTTTAGAAGTCAGGCTAAGGATATAAATAAAGACTTACTTATTTGTTTGAGAGATGAGTTTAATAATCAAAAATTTAATGTTGGCGAAGTTGATATGAATAGAGTTGATAGCCTGGACTATTTATTAGAAGGTTATGTAATTAAAGGCGAGGTTGGGATTCTTTATGGGCCGTTTGCTACTGGTAAAACTAGCCTCGCTTGTGGGATGGTCAGAAGTGGTTACAACAAAGTAGGTTTTTTAGATCAAGTCAGAAAGAGAAATAATTTTGAAAGTTTAGTAATTATGTCTGATGGTGGAGCTAATAGATTTAAAGAAGTTTATGAGGAGTTAGGTTTAAAGCCTGAGATGTTAACTGTATGGGCTGCTGATAATAAACAGGGGTTAACTTCCTGGAAGTGTGATCTAAGAGGACTAATTAAATTACATAAATTTCTAAAAAATAATCCTCAGAAAAAATTAGTAATTATAGATTCTGTAATTTCTATGTTGAGTGGAACTCCTTTCGATTACACCAACAATACTGAAGTTGATTTAATAGTTAAATTCTTGAGGGAGATAATATGTGAACCGCTTGGAGTTTCAATAGTTTTGTTGAGTCATCTGAATACAGATGGTGTTAGTTCTTCAGGTGCTAAAAGATGGGTTGGGGCTTGTGGTTGGGCTGCTCAGATTAAAGCCGTTAAAGTAAATGATCAGGAGGAATTTGATAAGAGGAAATTATGTATATGGAAAGACCCTATTAATGGAAAAAGAGTTTTTGATTATAAGGTTGGTAGTAATGGAATTTTTGAAACTGTTTACTCACACGATGTTAATGGAGATTGCTTTGGAGAGTTAAAGCAACATCTCCAACAGATTAATTTTCAAACAGGAAGAAAAGTTTTTTCGGGAGAAGATTTTCACCAAATTGATTACTCAGAATCTCAAGTTAATAAAACTATTAGAAAACATTTGAATGATCGAGAAGGGGTTTTGAAAAAACAAAAAGATGCTTCGGGAAAGACTGTAAGAGGTAAATATGTCCTAAAGACCCCCTATATATTGGTTAAGGACAATAGTAAGGAAATAAAGTGAGATGAGGAGTGGGATTTTTGGAAAACTTAGACGATAGTTTGGATGATAGATGATAGAAACTTTCTAGCTATTTGTCCCGTTTATTAAAGTTAGCTATTTTGAAATCAATAATATTTTTATTAATGATAATAATTCAAGCCTATAAAGATTACTGGAAGAGAGCTTTTGATTTTAAAGGAAAGACAAAAAGAAAAGAATTTTGGTGGGCTATTTTAGGACTGATTATTGTTAATCAGATTGTTAGCTTTTTGCCTGATTCTTTTAAGGTATTTATTGGTTTATATGTTTTAGCAAATATAGTCGCTGGAATCTCTCTCAATATTCGTAGGCTTCGAGATGTCGGAAAAAATTGGCAATGGATATTTATTAACTTAGTTCCTTTTTTAGGTGGAATAGTTATGATTATTTTTCTATGTTATCCATCTGATTCATTTAAGGACTTTATTCCTAAACAATTTACAAACAAAAAATAGCTCCACTAATCTTCTATCATTTATCTCCCTTCTTATCATCTTTTTTTACTTCTAATTAATTGATATAACTACTATTATTATCTAGTTGTAGTACTCAACATATATGCTTATAGGATTAGTGGTCCTAAAATTTTACAGTCTAAAAATTTGATTTAAGCTATAAGAAAAAGTTATTTAGTATCGTTATGAGCCTGGAAAGAGAGTTAGAAGGTTTAAAGCGGAAAATTAATAGAATTACTCCGAAAGTTAATCCACCTGAGTTGAAGATGAACATATTTTCAGAGGATGAGTGGAACAATAAAAAACCCACAAAGCAAAGTCCGTGGGAATTGAATTTAGTTATAGAGGATAAGAAGGATTATTTTACTAAGCAAGGAGAGTAACAGCAGCCCTTTTATCAGCATCATCCACCTCAAGGTACCTTTGAAGGGTTCCCAGATTTCTATGACCAGAAAGGGACTGAATCACTTTTAGTGGAACCCCACTTTTATGGAGTTTTGAGAGCTGAGTTCTTCGAAATGAATGAGAAGTCGCTCCAGTAATTTCGGCCCTTTCAAAGGCATCTGTTAAGGCATACATAACGGCTCTACTTGATATGTGACTATCAGCGAATCTTCCTGGGAAAATATAGTCCTTTTCGGTAGGTTGGCGGCCTTTAATTCGGGCCCATTCAGTCTTCCATTTTGTACTCATTAAATTAAAATAATCATTTGAAATTGGAATCGACCTGGTATCCAATTTGTTTTTAGTTATCTCTTTTGGAAATTGAATCTCTGACTTATCTAAATCTTCCCAACGTAGTTGGACAACTTCAGATATTCTTGCTCCAGTATTCCGAAGAGTGATGACTACAGCTCGATGCAACATAGATGGAATAGAAGTAGTTACTTTATCTAGTCCAGGAGTACTGATGACCTTAGCTTGTCCCTTACGATTCTTCTTCATTAAGTATTAAATAAGAGGTTCTAAGACCTAGTGAGAGAGCCTCACTTCGTCTTATTGTTATTTTACGAAGTAAAGCAAAGTAATTAAATAATAAATACAAGTAAATCTATACAGAGTAACTTATCAATTATTGGTTATTTATCACGAATAAAAATATTAAGAATACTATAAAAAGTGATATTACATATTAGTTATTCTACTTTGACAAATAGGGGGATATATTCAAAATTTTTGCTTCCAATTCGGTCCCCTATGGACTTACTTAATAATATAAATATACACTCTTAGTTAATATTTAGCAACTATAAATACGTTATAAAAATGTTAACTTTGTTTAACAAGATTTAATTATAATATTAATAATGTAGTCTCTTTATTTTCTAGTGAGAGAGGACCTCGAACATAACTTCGATATAGCTGAGTTTAATAACTCCCAGAGGGTTATGAAATGTGCTCGGCAGCTATTTCCTCATAGTGAGAAACAAGCGCAAAATTGGGCTATTTTTGCTTATGAGAGATGGACTCGAGGCGAGGGTGGTTCCCCTGAGCAGCAGAGGGACCGAAGGAATCCAAATTGGAAAAAATCTCTCGAACTATTTGAAAAAAGGAGACAAAAAACTAAACTGTACTACTACTAAAATGTTAGATCTCCAAGCACAATATCAAGAACAATTCTCCTCCTTCTGGAGTAAAGCATTTCCAAAAAAGAAATGTCCTGCTCTTCCAAGTAAGTTGGATGATTTAGGACTGATGGCACAAGTTGCAATGAGAGAAGAAGCTCCAATATTATTCCAAAATCTATTTAGGGAAGATTATTCTAAGATTCCTTGTGACACAGCTAATAGATTAAGGAATGGGAATCTTTGGATAGAGGACATAGAAGTATTAGAGCAACATGGATGGACTGCAAAAGCTACTGAGATGAGGGCACAGGTTGCAGAAGCAGAAAAGCAAATTTTAGAGAAAAAAATTGCAGAAGCTAAAGCAAAAAATGATGAAAGAGATAGAAAGCAACAAGCATATAATCAACTATCTCCTGAGCAAAAGATGGCATTGCATCCACCATCAGAAGCATCAATCGCACAAGCTCGCAGGGAGTGGAACATTACTGGAGAACCTACTTATTAAATGACTCTATCAATGCCCAAGAAAAGAGGTAAGCCAAAGAGAGATGAGATGGAACTCCCTGCAAATGTTAGGAGGGGATTAATTGCACATAGTGAGGGATTGAGTTGGATTGAGGCTGCAAAAGTTGCGAATATTACTCCTAATGCAATGAGGTTATGGAGGAAACATCCTGATGCTGAAAACTTTATTAATCATGCTATTAATTCAAGTTTAGAAGAGTCTTTAGGGTCACTAGCCCAGGCAACTCCTGCACTAGCAAATAGATTAATTAAATTAGCGTTGGATGAAAAAATTAAAGGTTATACAGCAGTAAGTGCAATATCTGAAGCGTTTAAGATTCTACAAAGTGGAATTATTGACAGGGAAAATAAATCAGAATTGAAGAAATTAAGAGAAGCTATGGAAAGACTAGAGGGTGGAACTCCTTCGATAGTTGATATATAGAATAAATTCGTTTCTATGTATATAGAGTATTTTTTATTATGATTTTTGCTGGAGTAGGTGGTTTCTTTGTGGTTTTATCCTTTGCATTTCTAATGGCTAAAATTTCAGATACATTGATAAGAATAGAAAAGACTCAAAGTTTAGCGCTTGCTTACCTAGTTAATCCTGAGGCAATGTTAGAAGGGACGAATAGTGATCTAGTAGTTGATAATGCTTTAAAAACAGCATTAAAAGAAAAAGGAAAAACCCAAAGAGCAATTACATTTTTAAAGAATTTAAAAGTACTTACTGACTTTTAGAGTGAGAACCTTCTGGAATTATAGATATTTAATTAGAAAATAATTACTCTATATATAATGAGTAATTTTTATGGAAGGTACAGTTTACGTTTTAACTAATCCTGCAATGCCAGATTTAGTGAAGATTGGGAAAACTACTAGAGATGTTTCTTTAAGACTTGCAGATTTATATTCAACTGGAGTTCCATTACCGTTTGAATGTGAATATGCAGCAAAAGTAAAAGATGTAGATGGAACTGAGAAAGCATTTCACTTAGGATTTAAGAAAGACAGAGTAAATATAAAAAGAGAATTTTTTAAGATTGACCCTGAGCAAGCAATAGCTTTTTTAAAGTTACTGGAAATAAAAGATATGACTCCATCAGTTAGAAAAGAAGCTGAGAGTGTTGATGTAGAAGCTAAAGCATCAGTTGAAAAGTTTAAAAAAGATAGATTACCAGTAGTTAATTATTTTGAGATGGGGCTAGAGGTTGGAGATGTATTTACTTATGAACTAGATCAAAATATAACTTGTACAGTCAAGAATCAAAGAAAGGTTGAATATGAAGGAGAAGAATACTATTTAACTGGATTAACTAAAAAATTATTAGATAATCCTAGAAATATTAGAGGGAGCAAGTATTGGTATCACAAGGGAAGAAATCTTGTTGAAATCTACAACGACACCTACGCTAACGATTAAACGGCACAAGTATGTAGAAAGTACGTAAACCTAGCGCTCCATTTAGCGCTCCTTTCGCAATATGAGACAGGCAGGTAATAAAAAAGACAGGCTGGGAAACCTGTCTATGACTTGGATTATTAGAGTCGGGGCGACAGGATTCGAACCTGCGACCTAGTGCTCCCAAAGCACCCGCGCTACCAAGCTGCGCCACGCCCCGCTCATAAGATCTTAGTTCATAACAGTCATCTATAAAAGACCAAATTGCTAAATATTTTATAAAAAATCACTTTTGAGGCTAAAAAATGACTTTTGTCGCTATTTTGTCACTAGAAAAATATGTGTTTTGTAGCTTGAAAATAATATATAACTGCAGAAACTCCCCAAAAGAATGAATTCCCCATACTTTTACTCATGATATTTAATATTATCAATTGAATCTTTTTATTAATTTTTTTATATTTATTAATTAGGAGTATTATTGAAGCAAGAGAATATATCAAAATTTGTTTGATTTTTGAAATGAGGTTTGTATTTTATTTTTTCATAATTGCTCAATTTTTAAACTTTCTGGGAGCATTTGCAGAAAAAGTTAAAGAAGATTCTTCTGAATTTATTCCAATAAAGTGGGAAAAGGTACGCGAAAATGAGGAAAAACCTTTAAAAAAGATTATTTGGAAATCATATAAGGACGATAAAAGTTATTTTGAAAAAATAAATTTAAAAAATAAATCAAAGAAGAATCTTAACAAAGCTCAAGAGGAGTCTTCAACTTGGCGCTTTAGACCTGCCCACCAATGGTTTTTTGATGCCCAACGAAAGGGAGGCACTTCACGCGATATGCAACTTTTGGGAGGTAAAATCGACTGGATGGGAGGAAACAGGTGGTACCTTACAGGACAAGGATTAAGCGCGTATGGAGGAGGAGCCGGTGGATATTCAGAGGGACACTGGGGGGTAGGCATTCTTGGCCCGAGTTGGAAGAACTTGAGATTCTATGGTGAAATGCTAATTGGTTCAGGAGGGGGAGGAGGTGTTGATAGCGGTAGCGCTCTATTGTTCAAACCTAGTGTTGGGTTGGAGTACAATTTAAATAAAGACTTAAGCCTTCAAACTGGCATAGGAAAAGTGATTTCTAAAGAAGGGAGTCTTGATGCCAATACCTTTGACGCTAGTCTGGTATGGCGTTTTGGAACGCCGAAATAAGGATCCAAACCCTGAGGTTAGTTAGGAAATAAAGTTGAGCTAACAGATCTAATGTAGACCAAGTTGTATTCGGATATAAAAATTACTTTATTGCAAAGGCACCCGCGCTACCAAGCTGCGCCACGCCCCGCTAATAAGATCTTAATTCTTTATAGGTATCTTTGAAATTATTAATAACTTTTTTCAAATTAAAGTAAAAACAAATCTACTAAAGCCGAGACATTTGAGGTTTGACACTATTTTTAAACTTATATTAAATTTATACTAAACTAATTTTAATTAATATCTTAAATGAATAAAGAGATCAAAACTCCTTGGGGAGTTATTTTTCCTCAAGTAAGTCTTTTCCCAATTCTTTACTTACTTTTTATATATGGCTTTGTTTATATTCTTCCATATGGTAGAGATATAATAGGTATAAGTTGGTTTGACTGGCTAAGAAGAGAAGATGGCCCTTTGGAAGTGATTCAGTTTATTGAATATGCAATATCCTCTATTCTGGCATTATTGATCTATGTAAGAACAAAAAGAAAGAAAAGTATAAATTCAATTATTTGGCTTTTGATAGCTTTTTTGTCATTTGTAATAGCAGGTGAAGAAATAAGTTGGGGAGAGAGAATAACTGGGATTGGAATTAACTCTATTTCTGACATAAATGTTCAAGGGGAAACTAATTTTCATAACTTACCTTTTTTTCACAATTATTTATTGGATCCAATTTTTGAAATTAGCTGTATATTTCTTGGATGGTTTGGATGGAGGAAATTTAAAAATATAAAAGCTTTCCCAAGTCAAGATTTATCTTTATACTTTTTATTTGTGGCACTTTTTTATTTTTACTTTGATTTATCTTGGGCTTCAACTACTCAACAAATTAGAAATGATCAAGAGATATTTGAATTTTTGTTATCTACAGGAATTTTTCTACATTGCTTTAAGAATTTCAAAAAGTTAGATTTTGTTGGTTAGTTATTTAAGAAAAGTGCACTGTTATGATTCAAATAAAAAGGGAAAAAACACCAGTTTTAGCACCCGTGCTGTTGTCAAGGGAACATTAGAAGAACACCATTGGTGTTTTAAGAAAAGAGTAATATCAAGTATTTGCAACAGTTCTGAAATCAATAAAAAAGTGCTCCCAAAGCACCCGCTCTACCAATCTGCGCCATACCCAGCTCAAAAGATCTTAGTTCATATCAGTCATCTATAAAAGACAAAACTGCTAAAAATTCTATAAAAGATTTTAATTTTGGTTTAGGAAACTTAGTTTTTGGTTTCTGTTTGGTATGTGAACTTAAATATTTTCGCAATATATTTTTTTTAAAATTATTTTTTAGAAAAAGACTCTATCATAGCTAGAATTTTGTTATTAACTAAAAGTTAATTGTGGTAAAAGTTATTTTTATTTCTGATTCTAAGTTATGGAAAAACTGAAAAAATTGATATCAACCTATAAAAATTATCCAAAAACTGGAGTAAATTTTAAAGATGTCCTTGAGATTGTTCACCACCCCAAAATATTTAAAGAGTTAATAATAAAAATGGCTTCTAGTGAATTAATTAAAAATGCTGAAGCATTAATTTCTATCGATGCCAGAGGATTTGTTTTTGGATCTGCAATAGCTTTGCAAACTTCAAAACCTATGATAGTCGCAAGGAAACCAGGAAAATTACCCGGTGAGATAATTAAAAAAAAATACAAACTGGAGTATGGAAAAAATGTATTAACAATTCAGAAGAATTCAATTAATAAATTTAATTCATTCGCAATTATTGATGACTTGATTGCTACTGGGGGAACCGCTGAATGCGTTTCAAAAATTCTTGAAGATAATAACAAAATAGTTACAGGTCTTGTAGTGGTGGTTGAACTACAGGAATTGGGTGGATCATTAAGATTCAATTATCCTATTGAATCTATTTTGAAATATTGATTTTCCAACAAGAAAGTAGTTTTATATCAATCCTATCGAACCAGCTGTAAAACCAACAATAAGAAAAAAAGAAAATTCTAATAGATCTCTAGGTAGAGAATTTATTATCAAATTAAATTGAGTCATTTAACCTTGTGCTCCTCAGGTATCAAATAAAATTTAATTTAGCCAATAAAAATGAATACCGAGGGATATTTACGGTTTCTTTTGTTTTTCTAAAGATATTATTATTCGACCCTGATTTTTTTACCTTGTTTAAAACTACCTCGTTAAAAAAGTTAAATATTATTAATTTATTTGCTATGGTTTTAAAAAAGTTACTTTTAAAATGGATTATTTAAAGAAATCAATAAAAAAATTAAATCTAAAGAATGATTACGAAGAAATTGATACTAGATTAGCCTCAGGTTGGTATGTCGATGAAATTAATAAAGGTCAGAAAAAAAGTTATAAAACAAAAAAAATATCGTATCGTATCTCAAAAAAAATAGTTCAAAATTAAATGTTTAGAATTATCTTCAATTAGAAATTAATAAAAAATGACATCTTAATAATTAAAATATTCCACCCATTTATCAAGATAAATGCGTGAATCTTCAAAATAGTTTTCATAATTCCGCCATTTCTCAATTGAGGTTTTATAGAGTGGCTGAATAACTTGAGAAGATGAAGGTGTGTTTATCTTGCCTCTATTTAAAGCAGTATCCCTATAATTTTTAATGTTTTCGTCCCAGTCAAGATTTAAAAAATCAAGAACGTTTGAAATATGGCTATCAAAGTCTTCTATTAGTGTTTCATATTTAGACATTACATGCTTCAAATCCAACTTATTTTTATAAGATTCCCACCTTTTCATTGTGAGATCGTAGATTATTGCAGAAGAATTAATGGAACGAAAATTTGACATCGCATTATTTGGTTCAAATGCTTGTTGGAAACATGATAAGACTGTGTCGTAA
>QCSC01000018.1 GCA_003211655.1 Prochlorococcus sp. AG-469-F22
TTTTTACAAGATTTTTTCCAGCAATTAATAAGATAGCAGTAGCAAATGCTGCGTATCCAAATAATGAAAAAGTTAATGTTGTACTAATGCTCCATAATATTAGAATGTTCAGAGAAAAAGTAAGAAGTGCATCAAAAACTCCCAAAGTAAAGGATAAGCTTTGACCAGTAAAAGCTCTGGTATCATCTGTTATTCGTTGGTCAGGATTATCTACATCTGTTTGTTCTTCATCATTAGGATTTAGTTGGTAGTATGCTTTATTAGTCATGTAGTCTTTAACTAAGCTTTTTGAAAGCCAATCTCTCCAAATTATTCCTAATTTATAAGTAAAGAATATTTGAGAAACCCGAATTGGGAGCGCTACAGCAAAGCAACAAGCATAGATTCCTAAAATCCTATAAAATCCATCTTGTTGTTTCTCTACTAAAGCATTTGTTAAGTCTCTAGCAATGAATCCTATTCCTGCATTAATTCCATTTACTGCCAAAAGCATTAATACTATGACTGCCAGGAATAACCAATGTACCCATCTGCGATTCTTAAGTTGACGCCTTAAACTAAAAAAACTTCCTGAACCGATAAGAAATAATCCTGAAAACAATAATCCCCACCAGCCAGACCATATTGTATTAACAGTATTAACTACCCCTCCAAAATATTTATCAAGAAAAATAGGTTGAATGCTTTCAAAAAAACTAATTACGCCTGTAAGGACTACAAGAACAATTCCTCCTACACAAAATAAAAGAGATATTAAAAGCCAAATAAATTGAAAGCCATTACATTGATCAATCGGTAAGAAAAATGGTTGGGCTAATCTTCTTAACTTTTGTAGTTGATAAAATATTTTAGATTTATTTTGCACTACATTATTCATATTTTTTTCTATATCTTTATAGTAAATAGATTATATCTTTATGAAGATGATTGCCCAAATCCTATTAGCGAAAGTGCCCAATCTGGAAGGTTGAGGTATGTTAATAATTTTAAATCAAATTCATGGACTTTAATAATCGACATATCCATAAGCCACCATATTAGAAAAGGTAAATTAAATAAAATCTGTAGTTGCCATTTGTAAGTTAATACTTTCCAAATTTTAGTTAAAACTAACTTCTGAGATTCATCTAAACTCTCCCAATTTGTAGCAATTAGATCTAGTAAATTTTTAGATTGTTTATTGAGGGATTTTGGAGAATTCATGTTTTATTTTTCTTACTTATAGCTAAAAAGAAACTCTTTTGAGAGTTTTAGCCAGGAGGCCAACTCATTTTTCTACCAGCTAAGAAATGTATATGTAAATGAAATACTGTTTGTCCAGATTCCTCACCTGTATTAATAACAGTTCTCCAATTTTTTAATTTCTTAGATTTGGCAATATTTTTTCCTATTAAAAGAAGATGTCCTAATAAATCTTTATCTTCCTCCAAACACTCGCATAAACTAACTAATGGTTTTTTAGGAATTACTAAAAAGTGAACTGGAGCTTGAGAGGCAATATCATTAAATGCTAAACAAAGCTCATCTTCATGGAGCTTTTCGCAGGGAATCTCACCATTTATTATTTTGCTAAAGATTGTAGTTTCAGCCATTGCTTTATTGAATAATTAAATCAGTTGATTGGAATTACATCTTTCTGATGAAATCCTTCTTTGATGAGTTCTTTATTCAAATCTTCTTTTGAAGTAACTCTATCAACAAATAAAACCCCACTGAGATGATCCATTTCATGTTGAATGCATCTTGCTAAGAGTCCATCAGCTTTCATTTTTCTTGGCCTACCCATTTCATCTCTAAATCTCAATTTAATTGTTGATGGTCTTACAACGTTTAAATAAACTCCTGGGATACTTAGACACCCCTCTTCATATGAATTTAAAGTTGTTCCATAATCGGTAATTTCTGGATTTATTAAAATTAATGGATCAGCAGCAGCATCTTCAAAATTTACATCAATTACCAGTAACTCCTTCTTGATTCCTATTTGCGGAGCAGCAAGTCCAATTCCTTTGGCTGCATACATACTTTGAAGCATTTCTTTAGCTAAATTTCTTATGGAATTATCAACTTTACTTATTCTTTTAGCATTTTCTCTCAAAACATCATCACCAAGTTTATATATTTCTAGTGATGGAGTTCCTGTTTGTTCTTTAGATACCTTTTCCGCAGGACTGTTTGCTTTTGACTTTCTTGCGAGTTGTGAAAAATTGTTTGCCACGGTAAAAAAAAATATTTAATCAACAGTTAAGCTATAAAAATACTAGCACTTTAAATTCATCTTTAAATAAACATCTTAAATGAGTAATGCTAAGAATTTAAAAATTAATCAAATCGATAAAAAAAATATATCTTTTAAAGAGTTATCTCTTGTCAAGAATATGATCTTCTGGGTTGATATTATTCCTGATGGTCAAACTAATAAAAATGCTATTTTTGCTAAGCCATTTAATGATAAAAATGCAATTCCACAAAAATTAACAGGCGATAATTTTTATATTAAAAGCAATTTTCATGGTTATGGTGGAAAATCATATCAATGTATAGAGGTAAATGATCAAATTTATTTGATATGGGTCGATCAGCTCTCAAAAGCAATGTGGTTACAAATTTTAAGAGTCCAAGAAAAAGTACCTAAAAATGACAATGAATATCTGCTATGCGATATGGAACCAATACAACTTACTGAGTCAATAAAAACTAATTTTGATACTTCATTTGTTATTTCTAAAAACAATCTTTTATACGGTTTATGTGAGATAAAACATAGAGATTATTTATTCTCATTAAATTTAAAGAAAACTAAACAAGAAATTCGTGTAATAAAAAAATTTGATAATTTTGCTGGGAATTTATCTTCTAATATTTCAGCTGATTTATTTTCCTGGATAGAGTGGAATGCCGACACCATGCCTTGGGAAAGAAATGAGCTCTTTTTTGCAATTATTGATAATGATGGAGAGATACAAAAAATAAAAAAATTTTCTAATAAATTGGTTAATGAGGATAAAAATGTTTCTTTCTTTCAACCTTACTGGGTGAGTAATAATATTTTAGTCTGCTCTGAAGATAGTACTCGCTGGTGGAATTTATTATTTCTCGATTTAACTGATATTACAAATATTATATTAAAAAAAAGAATAATTAAACCTTTGACTGAGTATGGATCGCCTCAGTGGGTTTCTGGAATTTCATTTTTTTCTGGAAATATTAAAAATTTATTTTGTGTTGCGAAAAAAGATAATAGTTGGGTACTAGAATATTATCAGAATTGTGAATGTATTAAAGAACTTAAATTACCATTTTGTTCAATAGGTGATCTAGATGTTTATGATCGAAAATTAGTTATTAGAGGTTGTAGTTTTGGTTGTTTCGACGAACTATTTGAGTGTGATTTTGAAGAGAAAAGCCATACTAAATTATTAAATGAGATATCCCTTGAGTCTATAAACGAATATGCAAGACCAGAATCTTTTTGGTTTAAAGGTTTTAATAATCAACCCACACATTCTTTTATTTATAAGCCTCTATTTGAAAGGTTTATTAATTCACCATTAATAGTTAAGGCACATAGTGGTCCTACTGCTTGCTTTGATGGGTCTTTAAATTCGGAAGTACAGCATTGGACTTCGAAAGGATTTACAGTTGCGGAAGTGAATTATGGTGGCTCCTCGGGTTTTGGAAGAGAGTACAGGGAGAGATTAAATTATAAATGGGGCATTCTTGATTCATACGATTGTAAAGCATTAGTACTTGATTTAATTAGGTTAAATCTAGTTGATAGCACCAAAGTCGCAATTTTAGGCAATAGTGCTGGTGGTTTAACTGCAATTAATGCTTTATGTGAAGGTGATTTGTTTAAAGTGGCGATTTGTAAATATCCTGTTCTTGATTTAAACGATATGCATCAACAAACTCATAGATTTGAGAGAGGGTATTTAAATTCTCTCATAGGTAAATATTCAAAATTTCGTAATGAGTATCAACTTCGGTCACCAATCTATAAAATTAATCAATTAAAAAAACCAGTTTTATTATTTCATGGAAAAAAAGATTTAGTTATTTCATACAAAAAAACCCTACAAATCAAAGAAAAACTTCTCAAAAATAATAAAAATTCAGAAGTCATAATTTTTGAAAATGAAGGGCATGGTTTTAAAAACACTAATAATAAAAAACAAGTTCTTGTTAAAACTCAGGAGTTTTTAGAGAAAACTTTAAATATTTAGGAATTTAGTTTTAAAAAACTAATAGTTTCCTTAAGTTTTTCGATAAAAGTATTGATATCTTCTTTTGTAGTTGTGAAATTCATACTAACTCTAGCTGTTGAATTTATTCCGATATGTCTATGCAGAGGTTGACAACAGTGATGTCCACTTCTTATACAAATACCTTTAGAATCAAGAATTTCAGCGATATCGTTTGAATGAATTTCCTTAACATAAAATGTTGCTAATGAAGCTCTGTTAGGATCTGTTCTCGGAGAAGGACCTATTATTTCAAGATTCTCTATTTGATTTAATTTTTCAAATAAATATTTTGTAATCTCCTTTTCATATTCACTGATACGATCTAAACCAATATTGTTAATGTAATTAATCGCTGCAGCTAATCCTATTGCTTCAGCAATAGCTGGAGTACCAGCTTCAAATTTATGAGGGAGTTCAGCCCAAGTACTTTTCTCTTCAAAAACATCTTGAATCATTTCTCCACCACCAAAAAAAGGAGGAATTTTTTCTAAAATTTCTTTTCTTGCCCATAAGAAACCTATGCCTGTTGGGCCACATAATTTATGTCCTGAACCGGCTAAAAAATCTATACCTAGTTCATGAATATCTAACTTTTGATGGGCTAAACTTTGACACGCATCAAGTAGAACTAAAGAACCCTTATCCCTAGCTAATTTAGTTATTTCTTTTATTGGATTACAGCACCCTAAAGTGTTGCTTATATGTAATAAGCTGACTAGTTTTGTTTTCGTTGTTAATTTTGACTTGAAATCATTTATATCTAATCTTCCGTCTTGATCTATGCCCACAAATTTCAGTTTACATTTATTTTTTGCAGCTACCATTTGCCAAGGAACAATATTACTATGATGCTCCATTATTGATAGAAGAATTTCATCATTCTCTTTTAAAGTAAATTCTCCCCATGATCTGGCAACCAGATTTATAGCTTCAGTTGCATTTCTTGTAAAAATTATTTCTTTTGTTGAATAAGCATTAACATATTTTGCAATTAAAGATCTTGAATTCTCAAATTCTTCTGTTGCTTTTGCACTTAATTGATGAGCACCTCTATGAACGTTTGAATTGAAATTCTTATAGTATTCATCAATTTTTTCAAGAACTTGGATTGGTTTTTGGGTTGTTGCAGCGTGATCTAGATAAATAATTGTATTTTTTCTTTTGAAATTATTTTCTAATAAAGGAAAGTCTTTTTTATCTATTAAAGGCAAGTTTTTTTTATCAATTTTCGGGAAATTTCTAATTGTTTCCATTAATTTTCCTTTAAAATTTTATCAAGCAAATCCCATCTATCTTTTGAAATAGGGATACTTGAGATAATTTCTTGTATGTAAGAACTTAATTGTAGTTTACTGGCTTCTGCTAACGTGAGTCCTCTTGATCTCATATAGAAAAGTTCTTCTTCATTTAATTGTGAAATAGTTGCACCATGTTTGCATTTTACATCGTCAGCAATTATTTCTAATTGAGGTTTAGTATCTATTTTTGCATGTCTCGATAAAAGTAGATTCCTGCTTAATTGTGACGCATCGGTCTTTTGCGCAATTTTTGGGACAATGATGGAACCTTCAAAGACTGCATGTGATTTATCATCTGCCAAGGATTTATTAATTTGATCTAAAAATCCATTAGGACCGTTGAATTGCATTGTTGTATAAGTAGCTATTTGGTCATTATTCTTTGTTATTTGTATTCCTTTTATATTTGTTTTGGCATTTCCATCTAATTGATTAATACGTATTTCAAATCTTGCATAATTAAATTTGAAATGTAGTGATCCAAGGCTGTATTCACTGTTGGTCTTTTGAATTACATTTAAAGAATTTAATAAATTAGATTTGCTTTCTCCATAAGAAACTACACCATGATTAACCAAAGTATTTTCTTCTAAACACAAATAAGTTGATTGAGATAGTGAAGAATTTTTGTTTCCGAGATTAATTTGTATTAAATCGACTTTAGAATTCTTTTCAAAGAATAAAATAAGTGTTTTAGCATTCAAAGAGTCGGGTGAGGAAGCACTAAATATCTCAAGAGGAGGAATTTTATTACCAGAAATATTTAAACCTAAGATGTTTTCTTTAGAACTTAAACAATGATTTAGTAGGTCACTCCAATGATCATTGTGATCAGAATTAGATACATTTTTTTTAATATAATCTACTATTTCTATCTCTTTTAATTTTTTTATTGAATAGTTTTCTTTTTCTATATTGATCGAGTTATTCTCTCCGATGATCAATCTAATTATATTTTGAGAGGCTTTTTTATATGGGAGATTAACTTTAGATTCTTTATTCTTATTTGAATGGTCTAAAAAACTTGAAAATTTAGATTTATTTGAAAGTCTCCAGTATTCACTTTTGATATTTGGTAAAGGATTTAATTTTAATTTATCAAGACAAATTT
This sequence comes from Prochlorococcus sp. AG-469-F22, assembly GCA_003211655.1. Taxonomy (GTDB): domain Bacteria; phylum Cyanobacteriota; class Cyanobacteriia; order PCC-6307; family Cyanobiaceae; genus Prochlorococcus_A. The sequence goes on from QCSC01000018.1 coordinate 6,657, forward strand.
TTTGTATCTCAGATGGATTACTAATTAATTCATTCTTTTTGATTTCTTCAATAATGTGCATTGATTTATTGCTCTTTTATAAAATTATCAGTCCATTCATATCCATATTTCTCAAGTTCTAGGGCAAGATCACTTTCTCCAGTTTTTATTATTTGACCGTCTGCCATTACATGAACATAATCGGGCTGTATTTCGTCTAATAATCTCTGATAGTGAGTGATTAATATAATTCCGGTTTGTTCATTAGATATCTTCTTAATACCTGAGGCAACTATCCTGAGTGCATCAATATCTAAACCTGAGTCAGTTTCATCCAAAATTGCAATTTTTGGTTCTAATAATGCCATTTGTAATATTTCATTTCTTTTCTTTTCCCCACCTGAAAATCCTTGATTTATACTCCTCGATAAAAAAGCAGAATCCATTTTGACTAAGTCAAGTTTTTCTTTTACTAAGTCTTCAAAATCAAAAGTATCTAGTTCTTCTTTATTAAGAAATTTTCTTCTTGCATTTGTTGCAACTCTAAGAAATTCTAGATTACTTACTCCTGGAATTTCAATCGGATATTGAAAACCAAGAAAAATACCAGATTGAGCTCTCTCTTCTGGCTCTAAAGACTGAATATCGTTTCCAGTAAATTTTATTTCGCCTTTAGTTATTTTGTATGATGGATGACCCGCAATAATCTTGGAAAGAGTACTTTTGCCACATCCATTTCTTCCCATGATTGCGTGAATTTCTCCAGGATTAACTGAAATGGTCACTCCTTTTAAAATAGGAAGATTTTCTATAGATGCAAAAAGATTATTTACTTCTAATATTGGATCTAATTCTTTCGTTTTGCTTTGCATCGCACTTTAGAAATTAATTGATTATCCAACGGAACCTTCTAATTTGAGGGCAAGGAGCTTATCTGCTTCAGCAGCAAATTCCATTGGTAGTTGATTGAATACATCTCTACAAAAGCCACTTACCATCATTGATACAGCCTCTTCAAATTCAATACCTCTGCTTTGTAAATAAAAAAGTTGATCTTCAGAAATTCTACATGTACTTGCTTCATGCTCAATTTCTGAATTTGGTTGTTGAGATTGAATATAAGGAAATGTATTCGCAGCAGCTTGATCGCCTATTAACATTGAATCACATTGACTGTAGTTTCTTGATCCAGTCGCTTTTGAACCCATTTTTACGAGACCTCTATAACTATTAACCGAACTTCCAGCACTTATTCCTTTACTAACTATTGTTGATTTGGTTCTAGGACCGATGTGAATCATTTTTGTACCTGTATCGGCTTGTTGAAGGTTATTAGTAAGAGCTACAGAATAAAATTCCCCTACCGATTCTTCTCCTAAAAGAAGACAGCTAGGATATTTCCATGTTATGGCAGATCCTGTTTCAACTTGGGACCAACTTATTTTACTTCTCTTACCTAAACATTTCCCCCTTTTGGTGACAAAATTAAAAATTCCTCCAACTCCCTCTTCGTTTCCAGCATACCAATTTTGTACTGTTGAATATTTAATTGAGGCATCGTCTAAGGCGATAAGTTCTACTACCGCCGCGTGCAAAGTATTGGTATCAAACATTGGAGCTGTACATCCTTCAAGATAGCTGACGGAGCTGTATTCTTCTGCGATGATTAGAGTTCTTTCAAACTGACCAGAATCCCCACTATTGATCCTAAAATAGGATGAAAGATCCATCGGACATTTAACCCCTTTTGGGATGTAAACGAATGAACCATCACTAAAAACAGCAGAGTTTAATGCAGCAAAGTAATTATCATTTGCCGGTACTACGGAACCTAAATATTTTTCTATTAAATGTGAGTAATCTTTGACTGCTTCACTTATAGAACAAAATATTACTCCATGCTCGGCAAGTTCTTTTCTGAAGGTTGTTGCAATAGATACACTATCAAATACTGCATCAACAGCAACGTTTGTAAGTTTTTTTTGTTCAGTAAGAGGAATTCCTAATTTATCAAAAGTTTCTAGGAGCTTGGGATCAACTTCATCTAAGCTAGAGATTTTTTCTTTTTGTTTGGGTGCAGAATAGTAAATTATATCTTGATAATCAATCTTTTTGTAACCTAGATCTGCCCAGTTAGGCTCCTTCATTTTTTGCCATTTCCTAAAGGCATTAAGTCTAAAGTTAAGAAGATATTTAGGCTCTTCTTTTTTTTCTGAAATTAATCGAATTGTATCTTCATTTAGCCCTTTGGAAATCTTTTCAGTTTCGATATCGGTAACGAAACCATATTTGTATGGTTCAGATACGACATCTTTAACTAAATTTTCACTTACCATAATTTCTATAAATTAATCTATTACAATTAGTTTTTTATACTTTAGCTAAATATATGCCCAATATTGAGTTTTTATCTTTAATTAAATCAAAACATTAATGTCCGATCAAACAAATTCTTTTCCAAGTCCGTTAAGCGATGAGATCGTGAAAAATATAGATCAACTGAATTTGCCCATAATTAAAAAGCACCATGTGCGATTACTTGCCCATTGTCTTGAAATCTTCAAGGAAATCGGAAAAGATGAAAAATCTTTCTTTGAAGAAGATGAACTTCTTAAGAAATGGTGTGAAAAAAAATCCCAGAAGTTTAATGATAAAAATTTCAATCAACTTTTTTATGAACAAATGTCTTCTGCTGCTAAAAAAATAAACCTTTTTTCTAAGAGTATTGACAAAAATTTCAAAGAATTGGAACTTGACGATTTAATTACTTTAGTTGAGCAAAATCAGGAAAATTAATATGAAGCGATCCCGAAGAAAAAATATATTTTTGTTGAGTTCTTAACAATTCAAGGTAATAAAATTTAAAAAACAGAAAATTAATCTACAAGTTATAGATTTCTAGATTTCTTTAAAATTCACTTATACCAGTTACTTATAAGAAAGTTATAAAATTTAGTAACTTGAAAGTAGTCAGAAGATCCTGACGACTGCCTCTAATGTCACCCAAACTGCAAAAAAAAAGAACATACTGATCCCATGCAATTTATGGAGTTTTAAAAGTGGTTGATGGGATCAAGAATAAAGAATATTTACTTAGTCTAACCCTCAGACAACTGCGAAAAGAAGCTAGTAAATTATCTGTTCCTTTATACAGTAGAAAGACAAAAGCTATACTTGTTGATCTCATTGATAAATATCAGCAAAATGCTTCTGAAACATATAATAAAACCTCACCTAAAAACACTTCTCCAATAATCTCTGATTTTTCTTCTCAATCAGTAAAAGAAGAAGTTAATACAAAACTAGTATTTTTGCCTAGAGATCCAGAATGGGCATATGTGTTTTGGCAAATTTCAGAAAGTGATAGAGATAAAGCTCAGTCTTTAGGTGCTAATAAATTATGTCTACGTTTATATGATGCCTCAGGTATTGGTGAAGGAAATCTAAATCAGGGTACTTTAAGAGAAATTGCAGTAGATAGTTATAGTACCGAATGGTATTTGCCCATTCCTCTCGCTGATAGGGACTATAAGGTTGAATTGGGTTATAAATACGGCTTTAAATGGATGTCATTAGCTTTCTCATCTGTAAGTCATGTTCCAGGTACTCAGCCTTCAGAGCAGATTTTAGATAAATTTGTTCCTTTTAACTTAGAAACTTTTGCATCATCTGAGCCTCCTTCGATTATGAAAAGCCCAAAGGTACAAGAAGAAACTAATGGTTTGCATGAGCGCTTATACCAGGCAGCAACAAGTTTTCCTACAAGAAGAAAAGTAGGTTCTGAAGAATTTATGGAAAACATGAATTCAAAAAATTTAAACTCAGATCTCACCGATTCTGGTGCAGGGCAATGGTCTTCAGGCTTAAATGAATCTGGTAGTGGAATAGTTAGAAATAAATCTTTTTGGTTAGTTGCTGATTCGGAATTAATTATTTATGGAGCAACAGATCCATCTGCCAAATTAACTATTGGTGAAGAAGAAGTTCCTTTGGCTGCTGACGGTACTTTTAGGCTTCAAGTTCCTTTTAGGGATGGCTCTCAAAAATACGAAATTAAAGCTGTTGATGCTTCTGGTGATCAAGAAAAAAGTATTACAATGAAATTTGATAGACTTACTCCTTTTGACGATACAAACGATAAAGATAATGCTGAGACAGAATGGTTTTAAATAAATAAATTAATGCAAAAAAAAATTGTTGCTCTTACCCCTTTATTTGGAGCTTTAACTTTCCCTTTGATAGTTCCTATCACAATTTCCAAATTTGGAGTAAATTATGGAATTCTAAGCGCATTAGTTGTTTCCTCCTTATGGTTTATCGCTATGTTAAGAACATCCGAAATGCCACATTAATTTAGTTAGATTTTTCTAAGTTTTATAGAATTTATGCCTGAAGTTAATGTTATTAATATAATAAATCCTTTTCTAGATCAGAAACCGGGCACTTCTGGTTTAAGAAAAAGTACTTTCAAATTTCAAGAAGAGCATTACTTAGAAATATTTATAGAAGCAATTTTTAAATCACTTAAAAATCTGCGAGGGTCAACTTTAGTTGTTGGTGGGGATGGTAGATATGGGAATATCGAAGCAATCAAGAAGATTATCCAAATATGCGTAGCTCATAAAGTTGGAAAAGTTATTATTCCAAAAAGTGGTTTATTATCTACTCCTGCGGCATCTCATTTGATTAGAAAAGAAGAGGCTATTGGAGGAATTATTCTTTCGGCAAGTCATAATCCTGGTGGTATTGACGGGGATTTCGGAGTTAAATTAAACACTGCTAATGGTGGGCCTGCTTCTGAGTCAATTACAAATCAAATATTCCAATGTTCTCAATCACTTAAGAGTTACAAAATTAGCAATATTAAAATCCCAGACTTAGATAAGTTTGGTGTATTCTCGTTTGGTGAAACTTCATTAGAAATAATTGATGGATTAAAGGATTATTCAAATTTAATGGAGAATATTTTTGATTTAGATCAAATAAGTGATTTTTTGAAAAAGGATTTCTCTTTAATTTTTGATGCAATGAATGCAGTTACTGGTCCATATGCAAAAAATATTTTTGTTGAAAAAATGGGTCTCATAGACGAGTGTGTCATGAATGGAATACCCCTAGAGGATTTTGGAGGTTTACATCCTGATCCAAATCTTACTTATGCGTCTAAATTGGCGGATTTATTATTAGTTAAAAAAGCCTATAGTTTTGGAGCTGCATGTGATGGTGATGGTGATAGAAATATGATCTTAGGTCAGGGATGTTTTGTAAATCCGAGTGATAGTCTGGCAGTTATTACTGCTAATACAAATTGTGTACCAGGATATAAAGATGGTATTGCTGGTGTTGCACGATCTATGCCTACGAGTTCAGCAGTAGACTTTGTTGCTCGTGCTTTAAATATTCCTTGTTTTGAGACACCAACTGGATGGAAATTTTTTGGAAATCTTTTAGACTCTAATTTAATCACAATTTGTGGAGAGGAAAGCTTTGGAACTGGTAGTAATCATGTCAGAGAAAAAGATGGCTTATGGGCGGTTTTATATTGGTTACAAATTTTAGCTGTAAAAAATTGTTCAGTTAGTGAATTAATTCAAAACCACTGGAAACAATATGGAAGAAATTATTATTCAAGGCATGATTATGAAGCTATTCCTTCTACTATTGCAAATCAAATATTCAATAATTTATCTTCTATGCTTCCAAGATTAAAAGACAGTAGGTTTGCTGGAAATCTAGTAAAACAAGCAGATAACTTTGCATATTTAGATCCAGTAGATAATTCTATTAGTAAAAATCAAGGATTAAGAATCATACTCGAGGATAATTCCAGAGTAATCTTACGTTTATCAGGTACTGGTACAAAAGGTTCAACCTTAAGATTATATTTCGAAAAATTTGCAAGTTCTCAAAATAATTTAGCTTTAAATCCTCAAATTGCTCTAAAAGCTTTAATTAATGATTTAGATCATTTATTAAATATTTCAAAACTTACCAAAATGGAAAAACCTACTGTTATTACATAATTTTTAAAGTGATTTATTCGTTAGATTAAAAAATATGGAGTCAGATAATTTATTTAGTAATACTTATCGAATACAAAGTAATGCGCCATTAGCTGATAAATTAAGACCAAAAAATTTAGATGACTTTTTCGGTCAAGAATCTATCTTAGGAAATAATTCTTTATTGAGAAATTCAATCTTGAATGACAAGGTTGGTAATATTATTTTTTCTGGACCACCTGGTGTAGGTAAAACAACTTTAATTGAGATAATATCTTCTAATACTCGTTCCTCCTTAATTAAGTTGAATGCTGTTTTGTCTAGTATTAAGGAGTTAAGAACTGAGATTGCTAATGCAAAGGAAAGGTTACTTAGTTCAAATAGGAAAACAATTTTATTTATTGATGAGGTACATAGATTCACCTCAGTCCAACAAGATGCTTTGTTGCCCTCAATTGAAAATGGCACCATTACTTTTATTGGTGCTACTACAGAAAACCCTTTCTTTGCAGTAAATAAAGCTTTAATTAGTAGATCTCGTATTTTCTCATTACATCCTTTAAATAAAAATGATTTGAAGAAAATAATTGCAAAAGTAATAAAGTATTACTCTTGCCTTCAAGATTCCAAAGCTATTGAAATAAGAGAGGAGGCAATAAATCATTTAATAAAATTTTCTGGAGGGGATGCGAGGAATCTCATAAACGCTTTAGAGTTGAGTATAAGTATTACCAAGGAAAATAAAGAAAATATAGTTGTTATTGATCTTCCAATTGCTGAAGATTCAATCCAAAAGAAAAATATTGTATATGACAAAAATGGACAAAACCATTTTGATGTTATTAGTGCATTTATAAAATCTATTAGAGGTTCAGACCCAGATGCGACTTTATATTGGCTTGCCAATATGGTTGAAGCTGGTGAAGATCCAAATTTTATCTTTCGAAGACTTTTAATTTCTGCTTGTGAGGATATAGGTCTTGCAGACCCCAATGCAATAGTTGTTGTGCAGTCTTGTTGTGATGCTTTTGATCGAGTTGGTTTCCCCGAAGGATTATTTTTTCTTTCTCAAGCTTCTTTATACTTAGCAATTTCTCCGAAGAGTAATAGTACTAAATCAATTTTTAAAGCCCTAGAGGCCATCAAGGCTACTCATGTATCGTTAGTTCCCAATCACCTGAAAAATAATGCTAGTAATTACTTAAATCCGCATAATTATCAAGGGAACTGGTTGCAACAAGAATATCTACCAACAGATTTAAAAGGAATGAAATTTTGGAAACCAAAAGATTCTGGATGGGAAAAAAATAAATATGAAGATATACGAAAAAAACGAAAAAGTTAGAATATTTTTGAGCTGCAAATAATACTAGGTATAAAGTAAGAGGTATCTTTAGAAGCTACAGAAATAGTCCATTTATATAAGTTAAATTGTTTAAATTGCAACTTCAGTTTCTTTTTTTTGTGAAATAGTTTTTTGTCATTTTCAGAATATTGCCATTCCTTTATGTCTTTGGCTAACTTACCATGATCCCATTTTATAGCAGCCTCGATAGCACACCATTGATTTAAGATGGAGTTTTTATATAGTTCGCTATTAGCATTACAGCTAGTTGATTTGAAAAAATATTTTTTTGCTAATTTCGCATAATTGAAATCTCTATCAAGTCTCTCAATATCAATCCCAATTTTTTTTTCATGCCAAACTAATATAATCGCATCATTGCAATGACTAAAACTACAATGCCCCATCCCTTTCGGTAATATAGGAGGCTCTCCTGGATTTGCAATTATGGGAATCTCTAATGGATTTAAATTGAAAAGATTTCCTAAACATTGTCTTATGTAGGCTCTGCTTTCTAAAAAAATATTTGCTCGTTGCCTAGAAAGCTTATGTGCGATTTCAAGTTCTTTCTTTGTTGCAACATCTTGTACACCTTTTATCTTATGAAACCAAATTTTTGGTATTTTATACTCATAGTTATTTAATAATGTCAATGGTTCTTAAGGTTGGTGATAAAGCACCAGAATTTAATTTAAAAGACTCTTTTGAAAAAGATGTATCTCTAAAAGATTTTAAAGGTAAAAGAATAATACTATATTTTTATCCAAAAGATAATACTCCAGGATGTACTAAAGAGGCTTGCAATTTTAAAGAAAATTGGGATTTACTTAAGGAAAATAACTTTGTAGTTCTTGGAATTAGTAAAGATAGTGCTGCTTCACATCAGAAATTCATAGAAAAATTTGACTTACCTTTTGTTCTCTTGACTGATCCTGAACCTTATAAAACCTCTTCTGATTATGATAGTTATGGCCTTAAAAAATTTATGGGAAAGGAATATATGGGAATGATGAGAAATACTTTTTTAATTGATGTTGATGGTAAAGTTGAAAAAATCTACTTTAAGGTTAAGGCAGCTATTATGGCAGATCATATTATTTCAGATTTAGGATTAAGGTAAATATTTTAAAGATTGAAGTGTGTGATCATCCCTTGCATAACTAAATTTGGGGCGATAATAATTTCTTCATTCTTTTGCTTTAATACACTACCAATTAATTCAGAGTCACCTCCGCAAATAATCAGAATATCTTTAGCAGGGTTAAATGATAATTTAATTACACCCATGAGAGAGTTAGATACCCCTTTTAACATTGAATCATCTGTATTAATTAAAAAATCTTGAATAGGGATATCGTACTTTTTAGGAGCTTTGAGATTCTTGGTATATTTCTCCATAGATTTGAGCTGTGTGAGAAAACCAGGTGTAATTTGCCCACCGATAATAGAGCCTTGTGCAGTTAATTTGGTAAGTGACAAAGTTGTTCCGCAATCTGCTATTAATAGTTCTTTTTTGGATGGGTTCTCTATTATTTTTAAAGCTTCCAAGCAACCAAGAGCTCTATCAACACCAAAATGTGCCGGAAGGTTTTTTAATTTAATATCTTGAGTTGAGATTTTATTTTCTTGCTTAAGATACAAATCTGGTAATTTTCCAACTGATGCCCAAATTAACTTATTCAAATTGATATTATGAGGTACTTTATTATTTTTTTGTGTGTGAAAAAAATTATACTTAGTTTGCAAATTTTCTGCCCAGTGAAGCCTGCTATTTCCAACTAATAGGTAATTAATATCATCGATCATAATCCTGAAAGAAAAATTTAATTTTCAGTATGAATTCCACATTCTTGCTTCATGCCGCTAAATCTTGTTGACCTGCCTTCTTTATCGATACTCTCAGGAGAGCTGGAATGCCAATCTCCTACAGTTGAATAACCTTTTAAGAAAAGTGGGTGGGATGGTAATTGATTTTCTTTCATGTAATAAAAAATATCTTTGTTTTTCCAGTTGAGTAAGGGCCTTAAAGAAAGTCGTTTACGGATTACGTCAACAAATCTCATTTTATCCCTATTTTTCGTTTGCTCTGATCTAACCCCACTAGCCCAGCAAAATATGTTGTGTTTATTTAAAGCATTTTCCAAAGGTTTGATTTTTCTTATGTTATGGTATTTATCCAAATCACTAGAATTATTAGTCTCCCAAAGTTTTCCATAGAGGGATTCCATTCTTGCTGGAGATAGTTCACTTTGTAAAACCTCAATTTCTAAAGATAAATCATTAATTAGTCTTTCTGCATATTTATAAGTCTCTGAGGGTAAGTAACCAGTATCTATCCAGAAAATCTTAATTTTTTTTTGTAGTGAGTATTGATTTACCATATGTAAAATAACTGATGACTGTATTCCAAAGCTTGTTGTAATAGCAAAGTGATTATCAAAGTTTTTATAACCCCATAATATTATTTCTTTGGGGGACATATCTTCTAATTTTTTATTATGCCCTTCTAAATTAAGTTGAATATTTTTTAGCGTTTTCTCAATCATTATCAAAGGTATTTAGGGATTAGAGGTTATTTCGCTCAGTTTGAAAATTATTCGTTTAATTTAATAATACATTTAGGTTCAACAATATATCCTTCATGAAATTAATAAAAAAACCAATAGTAATAGTTGGCGCAGGCTTTGGAGGTATGACAGTTGCTTTAAACTTAAAAAAACTGAATCCTTCTTTGCCAATCCTAGTCGTTGATTCTGAAGCAAAGTTTATATTTAAACCTTTAATGTATGAAGTTTTAAGCGAAGAATTATCAATGTGGGAGACTGCTCCTGAGTTTTCAAATATATTCTCAAATTTAGGCATTACTTTTCTAAGAAATTGTTTAACTAAAATTAGATTTGATGAAAAAATTCTCGAATTTTGTGATGGTTTAAATATAGGTTATGAATTTTTGATTCTTTGTACAGGATCAGTATCTAATAATTTTTCAGTGAATGGTGTGGATGAAAATTGTTACTTTTTTAATAATTTAAATGACCTTAAAAAGTTAAAGTCGCTTTTACAAAGATTTCAGAATAACAAAACAAAGAAAAGCTTATTTGTGGTTGGTGGTGGTCCTTCTGGGGTAGAGATCGCATGCAAGATTAGTGATATATATAAAGATAAATTTGATATAAGTATTGTTGAAAGGTCTAATGAAATTTTAGGTCGAAATAAGATTTTTAATCGAGAAGAGGCCGAGAAAGCTCTAGAAAGAAAAAAAATAAAAGTTATCTTAAATTCAACTGTTAAAGAAATTTCTGATCAAAAAATAAGTATTTTGGATGATTCTGAGATTAAAGATTTAGATCAAGATGTCGTGATTTGGACTGCTGGTGTCAAACCTAACCTTCCCTACATTGACGAACAAGTTACACAAAAAGACGGCAGAATTCTAGTAAATGAAAAATTTCAGATAGAAAACCATGGAAATTCTTTTGCTATTGGTGATATTTCAATCATTAAAGGTATAGAGGATTTGCCTTTGACTGCTCAAATTGCAATGCAACAAGGAAATCATCTTGCTAAAAATATCGAACTACTCATTCAAGAAAAAGATCTTTTACCGTTTGATTTTGAAGACAATGGTGAAATGATTAGTTTAGGAATTGGTGAAGCATCTATTTCTGCTTTAGGTGTGACTTTATCAGGTAAATTGGCATTTGAGGCAAGAAGATTGATTTATGCTTCAAAAATGCCTGATATTAGTAAAAGCTTAAAATCTACAGCTTCTTGGTTATTTCAAAAAAATCCTCGATTAATGACTTTATTCATAAAAAACCGTAAACAAATTTAAACTTTTTTGGCATATTGTTTATAGGTATATTGAGTTAAATAAGTTTAATATGACTTTAATTTCTTTTTTTAGCAATAATTTAGATGCACTAATAACAGTATTAGTTTTATTTCTGTCATTAATTTTATTTATAAGAAATACTATAGCCCCTGAATTAACTGGATTATTATGCGTTGGAATATTTATTGTTTCTGGAGTTCTAACCCCTGAAAAAGCCTTATCTGGATTTGGAAGCCCATCTTTAATCACTTTGATGGGTTTATTTGCAGTTTCATCTGCATTATTTAAAAGTGGTGCGTTTGACAGAGTAAGGGAGCTGATATCCTCTGAAAATATTAAAACGCCTAGAAAATTAATTTTACTTATAACTTTTTTAATAGCTCCAATATCTGGGATCGTTCCTAATACGCCAGTTGTAGCCTCGCTCTTGCCTTTGATTGAAGGCTGGTGTGAACGACGAAATATTTCACCTTCCAAAGTCCTTTTACCTTTGTCTTTTGCGACTCTATTAGGAGGAACACTTACATTATTAGGTAGCTCAGTAAATCTGCTAGTAAGTGATATTAGTCAGCAATTAGGTTATGGTTCTCTTGAATTATTTAGCTTGACTTCAATAGGAATTCCAGTTTGGTTTATAGGCACAACATATATGATCTTAGTATCTGACTTTCTTTTGCCTGATAGAGGAAGAAATAAAGATTTTATTAAAAATGGTAATATGAATATTTATTTTACAGAAGTTACCATTCCTTCTTCCTCTGAATTAGTTGGCCAATCAGTTAGAAATAGTAGATTACAAAGAAGATTTGATGTTGATGTCCTTGAGTTGCAAAGAAAAGGAAAAGTAATATTACCCCCTCTTGCAGATCGCAAATTTGAACCTGAAGATAGATTGATAGTACGTGTTACGAGGGCAGATTTATTGCGACTACAACAAGAACATACAATTTTGTTAGCTGAAAATAAAAGATCTTTTGGTGGCACTAATCTTCTTTCTACTGAAGAAGGTACCAAAACTTTCGAGGCTTTGCTTCCTTCAGGATCAACTTTAGCAGGAGCAACCTTGAGAGAACTAAGATTTAGGCAACGTCATAATGCAACAGTTTTAGCCCTCAGAAGAGGGCAACAAACTGTTCAGGAAAGATTAGGTCAAGCTGTTTTAAGAGCAGGAGATGTCTTGTTACTGCAGGCACCTTTAGACTCAATAAGAGGTTTGCAAGCAAGTAATGACTTATTAATTTTGGATCAATTTGAAGATGATTTGCCATTTTTAATTAGAAAACCAATTGCAATTGCAATTGCAATTGGTATGGTTCTCTTGCCTTCTTTAACTAATATTCCATTAGTAGGCTCAGTTCTTTTAGCAGTTATAGCGATGGTTGCTTTTGGATGTTTGCGTCCTGCAGAAATACAAAGGTCAATTAGACTAGATATTATTTTATTATTAGGTTCATTATCAAGTTTCAGTGTAGCTATGCAAGTCACTGGATTAGCCGATCTAATAGCCATAAATTTGGATTTTGTCCTGAGTGATATGCCACTCTATTTTGCTTTAATAGTAATTTTTGTAGCCACTGTAATACTTACACAATTTATAAGTAACGCTGCTTCTGTCGCGCTTATATTGCCTGTTGCTATACAGTTTTCAAGTGTTCTAGGGATCTCACCAAATGCCCTAATAATGCTTGTATTATTCGGTGCAAGTCAATCATTCTTAACTCCAATGGGTTATCAAACAAATTTAATGGTTTACGGACCTGGGAGATATAGATTTTTAGATATTGCAAAATATGGTGCGGGTTTAACACTTATAATGTCATTGACCGTGCCAGCTTTGATAATTTTAAATTATAAATAATTAAATAAAGTGAAAAAAAAGAACGTTGTTTATAAATTAAAAGAAATATACAGAAAGTTATCTGTACCTCAATTCACAATTGTAACAGGATTAATTATTATTATTTTTGGAACCTTAATTTTAAGTTCTCCATTGTGTTCTTCTTCGGATGTAGGTTTGTGGGAAGCATTCTTTACATCTACTTCTGCTATAACTGTTACGGGGTTAACTATCATTGATGTAGGAGTTGATTTAAATATTTTTGGGCAGATCTTCTTAGCTTTAATGCTTTTATCAGGTGGTTTAGGATTAATGGCAATTACTACTTTCTTACAGGGATTTGTTGTGAAAGGTACTCAGCTTAGAACTAGATTGGATAAAGGTAAGACTCTCGATGAATTTGGGGTTGGTGGAATTGGTAGAACTTTTCAAAGCATTGTTATTACTGCCACTTCTATTATTTCGTTTGGAGCAATAGTATTATATTTTTTCGGATTTCTAGAAATTCAAAATAATTGGCAAAGACTATGGTCTGCAATTTTTCATAGCATTTCTGCTTATAACAATGCAGGTTTTTCTTTGTGGTCTAATAGCCTCCAAGATTATCGATCTAATTTTGTTGTTAATATAGTGTTTATTTTTTTAATTGTGATGGGAGGACTTGGTTGGAGAGTTATTGACGATATATGGAGCAATAGAAAAAATCTTTCATATAAAAAATTGAGTCTTCATTCTAGATTAGTAATTAGGACAAGTTTTTCCTTAATAATTTTTGGATCATTAGGTTTTTTCGTAATAGAGACCTTATTAAATAGTCAATTTTTTAGTGATCTAAATTTCTTTGAGAAAATTTTATCATCTATTTTCGAGACTGTGAGTGCAAGAACAGCGGGATTTACAAATTTTCCAATATCTTTAAATTCAATATCAGATACTGGTCTCTTGCTATTAATGACGTTGATGTTTATTGGAGCTAGCACTGGTGGTACTGGTGGAGGAATCAAAACTACAACTTTTATTGCATTAATGGCAGCAACTAGATCAACGTTAAGGGGACAAAAAGATGTAATTATTAGTAATAGATTAATTTCAGATAAGGTTATTTTGAAAGCAGTTGGAATAACTGTTGGCTCTTTACTTTTTGTTCTTTTGATGGCTATGTTATTAAGTACTACGAATACTTTTATTAAAAAAGAATCATTTACATTTCTAGAAATTCTTTTCACATGTATTTCTGCATTTGCAACTGTAGGTTTTGATATCGGGTTGACAGCAAAATTAAATCATTTTGGTCAATTTATTTTAATTATTGGTATGTTCGTGGGAAGACTTGGGATTCTTTTGCTTTTAAGTGCTCTTTGGCAGGCTCTATATAAGAGTAGAATAGAAAGACAAAAAAGAATTGGCTATCCAAAAGCTGATCTTTATGTTTAGCCTTTACTAAGATTTATTATGGCTGATTGGTGGCAATGGTCTCCACAAAAAGAAGAGGAAGCTCTAACTTTCGCAGTTGTAGGAGTTGGAAGATTTGGAACGGCCGTTTGTAGAGAACTTATAAGTAATGGCGTAGATGTTTTAGCCGCAGATGCCTCTGAGAAGGCTATTGATGATTTAAGACAATTAGAACCTTCTATTGAAGCCAGAGTAATAGATTGTACTGATGAAGAATCAATGAAGGAATCAGGTATTTTAGAAATGAATACAGTTGTGGTCGGTATTAGTGAGCCTATTGAAGCAAGTATTACTACTACTCTTATTGCTAAGGATAGTGAAGGAACAAAAGTAAAAAGAGTAATTGCAAGAGCCACGAGTGATTTGCATGAAAAGATGTTAAAAAGAGTAGGTGCTGATAAGGTCGTTTTCCCTTCTAGAATGCAAGGTGAAAGGTTAGGTTTAGAACTTGTTAGACC
>QCSC01000019.1 GCA_003211655.1 Prochlorococcus sp. AG-469-F22
AAAAAATGGGATCGTACTTTTGTTGGGGATTTTAAAAAGTCCATTAAGAAATTTGAGAGTGTCAATTTTAGTACTGAGTTATGGAGAGCTATTGAAAAGATAGAGAAATCTAATGAAGGTATAGTACTCGTACTCAATTCTGCTGATATACCACTGGGAATAATTGACAGAAATAAAATTGGTTATTTTGTGTTTAATAAATTAGGTTTAAATTTGCCTCCCAATCTAATCAGTAAATTAAATAATAAGGATCAGTATCCACTGGGTATTCAATTACCCAAGATTATAAAATTAATGAGAAAAAAAGGAGAAATTGAATAAATTCAAGTCACAATAATTCTTTAATCTCATTTTTTTGATAGTAGATTTTTTCAATTTTTATATTTGACTTGGATTCTAAAAATGAATTAATCAAATATTTAATTATTTCGTCATTAGTAAGATTTAAATTAATTTTTTTTGGAGGCTCTTCTCCAAATAATCTTAACCACAAGTCTCTTGGGGGGTTAAGTTGAATTTCACCATGCTGAAGAAATGCCCCTTTCTTTCTATATTGGGCGCTTCCTATACGTTTAAAACCATATTGATCAACTAAATCAGACACATAAGATGATTCAAAACAGTTCTCTTTAATTATTGATTTTTTTAAAGTTCCTCTTTTTAAACCTAAACCTAATTCATTAAAACTTTTAATTAACCAATTATTTACTAGCTCATAACTAAAAATCTTATAAGAAGGTTTTTTAAATGTTAAAGCGTAAGTTATCCCTCCAGAATGAAGTACTGCTCCACCTCCTGAGGGCCTTCTTACGACTTTAATAACTCCATCCTCTAATAGCTTTTCCCAATGAGGTGGAATTTCTTTTTGATGATAACCAAGAGAAATCCAATCTCCCTCCCAATAATAGAACCTTAATGTAAAAAGAATTTCAGCTTTGGAAATAGTTTTTTCTAAGAAATGCAAATCTAGAGCCATTTGTTCAACTCCAGTTAATTTCATTGTTGAAATAATTAAAGCTTGATTATCTATTCTCAAAATTATTTTTTGATTTAATTACGTAACAGCATTTTGTAATAGTCTATCAATTTTTCACTTTTGGGTTGAGAATATAGAAAATAACTATGTACTTATTATGGAGCCGTCTCAATCAATCAATTTAATAATACTTGGTCTTATTGTTGTAATGCATGCAGGTGTATTGGCTTTAAGGCTTGGTATAAGTTTAGCTAGAACATAAAAACTAATTTTGATTAAACAGAAGTTATGTTAATAATTAAAAAAGAATCTTATTCTTGAGTCTTTTATCTAATTTTGAAAAATAATTTGCCTAAATATTACCGTAAAAGTACTTCTAAGGACAAAAGATCTTTAGCATCTGCTTTAGATATAAATTATAAAGAACAAGAAGACTTTGTAAGCTCTGTTTTTTTAGGGTTAAAGTTTTGTTTTTCTTTGTTAGCAATAGTGAGTTTAGTAAAAATTGGATATAGCTCAAAAGTTAGATTAACTAGATTGAGGGAGATTAAAGATTCTTATTTATATGAAAAATCAAGGTTTGATGGTTTAAGTCGTAGATTTGATGATTTAATCTCTCTTGAGGGCGAGCAAAGATTTATGAAGGATCAAGATCAAATGATTTCTAGAGACATAATCAGAGTAATATGGCGTTGATAAGTATGATTATAAGGTCATTTAATTATCGAATTTTTAATTAATTTTTATAGCTAGTGGGTAAGAGTATTAAAGGTTTAGTCCTAATAACAGGAACAACATCAGGCGTAGGATTAAATACCTTAAAACCTTTGTTGAGATTTGGATGGGAAGTTATAGCGGTAAATCGCTCAAATAAAAGGGCAGTAGAAATAGCTCAGCAATCCTTAACAGATTTCGAAATGAAAAATATTCATTTTATAGAAATTGATTTATCTGATTTAGACGATGTCAGAAATGGTTGTAGTGAGATATTGAAAAAATTTGAAAAACCCATAAATTCTATTATTTGTAACGCTGCAGTTTATAAACCAAGATTACGGAAGCCTGAAAGATCTCCTCAAGGATTTGAAAATTCTATGGCAGTTAATCATTTTGGTCATTTTCTCTTGATTAATCTTCTTCTAGATAATATTTTGTTTTCTGAGAAAGAAATTGATTTAAATGGTAGAACTACTAAATTCAAGCCAAGAATAACGGTATTAGGAACTGTTACGGCAAATTATTCAGAACTAGGCGGAAGAATTCCGATACCTGCCCCAGCTGATCTCGGTAATTTATCTGGTTTTAAAAATGGATTTTTATCTCCGATTAGCATGGCAAATGGAAAAAAATTTAAACCTGGTAAAGCCTATAAAGATAGCAAACTTTGCAACATGGTAACAGTACAAGAATTATCAAAAAAATATTCTAGCGAAAGAATAATTATTAATTCTCTATATCCAGGATGTGTAGCCGATACAAAACTTTTTAGATATACCCCTTGGCTTTTTAGATTTTTATTCCCAATCTTTCAAAGATTTATCACCAAAGGATATGTATCTCAAAGATTAGCGGGAGAAAGGGTCGCTCAAGTAGCTACTTTTAAAAAATATGCGAAACCAGCCGTTCATTGGAGTTGGGGCAATCGCCAAAAATATGGGAGAGAAGCTTTTTCTCAAAAATTGTCAAAGAGAATTATTGATTCAGATATCTCAAGACAAACTTATGAATTAACTAGAAAATTGGTTGGGTTAGATTAAGGAAGTTAGTCAAATCCCAATAAATCAAAAATTTCTCTATCTTTAAGTGGAGTACCCTCAAGTGGCTCTACATTTTCTAACATATTTCTAGCGAGTGATAAATATTCATTCTGCACCTCAATTACATCCTCAGTTTGTTCCATTTCAAAAATAGTACACTTTTTAAGCCTTGATCTTCTAATGGCATCTACATCTTTAAAGTGAGCCATAGTTTTTAAACCAGTTCTATTATTGAACTTATCAATTTGATCTGTATCTTTGGATCTGTTAGCTACTACTCCACCTAATCTGACTTTATAGTTCTTTGCTTTGGCTTTAATTGCAGAAACAATTCTATTCATTGCAAATATTGAATCAAAGTCATTAGCTGTAACAATTAGGCAGTAATTAGCATGTTGCAATGGGGCTGCAAAACCTCCGCAAACAACATCCCCTAAGACATCAAAAATAACTACATCTGTATCTTCTAGTAAATGATGTTCTTTTAATAGCTTTACTGTTTGGCCTGTTACATAACCTCCACAACCTGTACCCGCTGGAGGGCCTCCACTCTCGACGCACATTACTCCATTAAAGCCTTCAAACATAAAGTCGGTTGGTCTTAGTTCCTCACTATGAAAATCAACTTCCTCAAGGATATCAATAACAGTAGGAACCATTTTGTGAGTCAGGGTAAAGGTACTGTCATGCTTTGGATCGCAACCTATTTGTAAAACTTTTTTACCTAATTTTGAGAATGCTGCGGAAAGATTTGAGGATGTTGTGGACTTACCAATACCTCCTTTGCCGTAGACAGCGATTACTAATGCTCCTTCTTCAATATTTACTTTTGGATCTTGCTTGACTTGAACACTGCCTTCTCCATCAAGAGGTTTATTTATTGTACTTGTCATTTAAGGCTGAAATTAACACGTTAATATATATATTCTTGCAGGGATATGGTTCAATAAATATATTTCTCAACAAATAGTTATTTATTAAGATTAAAGATACAAGATATATGTTTATAACTACATATTCTGAGATTTATATTTGCATTATGAGTCAAAATACTCATGCTTAGATAACGGTTAACTTGTAAGAACTAGCTGAAATATGCTTTTGCGTCGTAAAGCGTCTCGTCGCTAATTTCAGGAAGACCTTTTGAAAGAGCGTATTTCTCAGTATTTGATTTAACTTTGCCTCTTACAAAAAATGGAACTTTTGTAAGTTCTGCTTTTCCAGAATCTGTCCAAAGAACGTTTCCTTTCTTTTGAATACTTTCATTACTTGGTTCATGTTCATCTTCTTTATTCTCAGGTCCTTTTGTCGCAGTATGACCAAGATGACTTTGATGACCATCAACGAATTCAAAGTCATGTTTGAACATATCAATAAGATGTTCTTCAAGTCCCATCATTAGAGGATGAACCCAGTCGTCAAAAATTACATTTGCACCTTCCCATCCCATTTGGGGACTATATCTAGCAGGTACATCTTGTACATGCATTGGAGTACTTATTACTGAGCATGGAATACCAAGTCTTTTTGCGCTATGCCTTTCCATTTGAGTCCCTAAAACTAATTCAGGGGATGCTTTTTTCATAGCATCTTCTACTTCTAGGTAGCTGTTAGTAATTAGGGCTTCTATATTTAAATCCTTAGCTGCAGCTCTTACTTGCCTTGCCATTTCTCTACTGTAAGTTCCCAAGCCCACAACCTCAAATCCTAGTTCTTCCTTGGCAATTTTGGCAGCTGAAATAACATGCGTACCGTCACCAAATATAAAAACCCTTTTACCCGTCAAGTAATTTGAATCAATTGACTTTGAATACCATGGAAGTTTTGACTTGTGCTCTAATTCCTCTTTATTTGTTAGAGAAAGATCAAGTTTTTCATGAACTTCGTTAATAAAATTAATTGTATTTTTTATACCAATAGGAATAGTAGTGGTATATTCCATTCCGTAATTACGCTTAAGCCATTCACAAGAAGTTTCAGCAATCTCGTGATATAGACAAATATTAATATCAGCATCAGTTAATCTTGTAATATCATCAGGACTTGAACCTAGAGGTGCAACAACATTAGTATCAATACCTTGTTCTGAAAGTATACGTTGAATCTCAATAACATCATCTCTGCATCTAAATCCTAATAATGTAGGACCTAATATATTTACTTTAGGTCTTCGTCCTAAAGACTTCCATCTTTGAGGATTAATCTTTTCAATTTCATTTACCTTATCTTTTAAGAGAGTTCTGATTATTTGATAAAAGGTTTCTGAAGCCCCCCAGTTTTCTTTTTTGCTATAAGCAGGAAGTTCAAGGTTAACTATTGGAATATTAAAACCCATACCTTTAGCAAGAGCTCCAGGTTGATCTTGTATTAATTCTGCAGTACAGCTTTCACCTACTAAAAGAGTTTTTGGCTTAAATCTTTCAACAGCCTCAGTAATATTTCTTTTAACTAATTCCGCTGTATCTCCTCCTAAATCTCTCGCTTGAAATGTTGTATAAGTTACAGGTGGTCTTTGGCCTCTTCTCTCAATCATTGTGAAAAGAAGATCTGCATACGTATCTCCTTGAGGAGCATGGAGAACATAATGAATATCTTTCATTGATGATGCCACTCTCATTGCACCTACATGAGGAGGTCCTTCATATGTCCAAAGAGTTAATTCCATAATTTAAAAAGTTGCTAATGATTTAGAGGTAAGTATTTGATTCCTTCTTAAAGGCCTTGAGAAGAGCTCAGCCAAGTCTGCAGCCTGATCAATTCCATGTATTGGACTAAAAACCATTTCAATAGACCACTTCGTACTAATGCCCTCCGCTTCCAAAGGATTCGCTAAACCCATTCCGCAAACTACTAAGTCAGGATTAGAGGCCCTTACTCGATCGAGCTGTTTTTCGACATGCTGACCCTCAACTATTTTCGTATCATCCGGTAATAAATTCAGCTCCTGTTCCATCAAATCCTTATTTAAGTAGGGAGTTCCTACTTCAACAAGCTCCATTTCACATTCATTATGTAAGAATCTTGCTATTGAAATTTCAAGTTGTGATTCAGGTAATAGAAATAATTTTTTACCTCTTAATATTTCAGTATGTTTTTCTAGTGCCTGCCTTGCTCTATTGGCTAAAGGAGCAATTACTTCATGAACTTTTAGTTCAGGAATTTTAAAAGCATCTGCTGCAGCTAAAACCCATTTTGTGCTTCCCTCTACACCTAGGGGGAATGGAGCTTGAATTATCTCACAGCCACGATGCTTAAGGTCTCTAGCCGTATCACTTAGATATGGCTGAGTTAATAAAACCTTTGTATTCTTTCCAATCTTTGGTAATTCGGTTGATTGCCTTGGAGGAAAACTTTCAACATTAGTTATCCCAATATTATTGAAGATCTTTTTAAATCGATCTTCCACATTATTAGCTATTGTCCCAACTAATAATAATTTCTCATCATCTGTAGATTCCATTAAAGGTAAAAGAGCTTTTAATGCTCCATCTTCTCCTTGAGTGAAAGTGGTTTCGATCCCGCTACCTGAATAGTTGACGAACCTTACTTGACCCAAAAATCTAGTATTTAATTTTTCTGCAACTGTTGCGAGGTCAAGTTTAATTACTTCACTAGGGCAAGAACCTACCAGGAAAAGAGTTTTTATTTCAGGTCTTCTAGAAATAAGATCATTGACTACTCTGTCGAGTTCTTCATGTGCATCGGCAAGACCTGCTAGATCTTTCTCTTCAAGAATAGCTGTTCCAAATCTTGGTTCGGCAAAAATCATAACCCCTGCAGCACTTTGTATTAAATGTGCGCACGTTCTGGATCCAACAACCAGAAAGAATGCATCTGGCATCCTTCTATGTAACCAAACAATTGAAGTAAGGCCACAAAAGACTTCCCTCGGCCCCGTTTCCTTATTAAAATCTACTTTACTCATTAAAATTATAAGAGCTTGTTCCTAAAGCTTGCATAAACTTTCGGATTTAAGCATTAATTAATTAAGTTCTCTTACAAAATAGATACATTTAAAAAACTTATATGAATGTTTAAAAACTTTAATAAGAATAATTAAAGTAATTTATTTTATTAAAAAATTAATTTCTGTAATAAGAACTTCCTTGACTTAGTTTAGATAATTTCCAAACATTCCTAGCCATTTTTGTGGCTAATAATCCACCTCTTACTATCTTAGATTTACCGGGCTTTGCTCCCATTAAAATTGAAACTTCGGAAGTTGTTAGTGGTGCTCCTGTGTTAATAGCTAATTCGGTCAACTCTAGTCTGTCTCTAAGATTTTTAAGATTTAATTGCTCTGGTTTCATCTCTCCCAACCAACTAAATGAAGGATCTTTCTGAGATAACTTTTGCATTAAACTTAAGCTCACTAAACCGAGGGTTTGATCAGGACTTAATTCATTTTCAGAGGCAGAAGAATCTGGTGCTTTTTTTTGAGAAGTTACCATAAAATTTCATATCTTTAATTTGAAGTTATCGGTTCGTACGGAGCATGCAAGTTAATTTAATAGAAAAAAAAGAACCCTAATCCGTTATAGTCTCCTGAATGGAACCAACTTCTAGCTTAAATAGAGGAGATCGAAGAAAAGGAAGCTCTCTTGTTACAGGATCTGAAGTTCAATCTCAGTCCAATGGAGCTAGCTGTTTTATAACAACAGACTCTGAAAAGGCGTTGGTTTCAAGACAAGCAAGTCAAGTTGAGCAAATAGAATTAAGGACATATGTTTTTTTAGACTCTTTACAACCTCAGTTAGCTGCATATATGGGGACTGTGAGTAGAGGTTTTTTACCAATACCTGGTGATTCTTGCCTATGGATGGAAGTTTCTCCAGGAATGGCAGTTCATAGGGTTACTGATATAGCTTTAAAGGCAAGTAATGTAAGGCTAGGTCAGATGATTGTGGAAAGAGCCTTTGGCTCTTTAGCTCTTTACCATAAGGACCAAAGTACAGTTTTGCATTCAGGAGATGTAGTTTTAGATGCTATTGGGAGTGAAGTGAGGAAAAGAACTAAACCATCAACTAGTTGGACAGAAGTTATACGTGCAATTACTCCAGATCATGCCGTTTTAATAAATAGGCAAAACAGAAGTGGATCTATGATTCAATCTGGAATGAGCATGTTTATTTTGGAGACTGAACCAGCCGGATATGTACTAAAGGCAGCTAATGAAGCTGAAAAATCCTCAAATATAACAATCGTTGATGTAAAGGCTGTTGGAGCATTTGGAAGGCTAACTCTTGCAGGGAAAGAGGGAGATGTTGAAGAGGCTGCAGCAGCTGCAATAAGAGCAATCGAACAAATTTCTAATAATTCTAATAATAATTAGGTTTTAATCGATTCCAAATTCTTTTTTTAAAAAAGGAGCTATGTTTTTTGCAGCTTTACCTCTGCTCCCAAGTTTGCTTAATTGAGAATGACTTAATTCTCCGTATACACAATTAGCCTCCTTAACCCAAAAAATAGATTCAAATTCTCCGTTAGGGTATCTCGGTTCTTTAAGGATTTCTCCCCAGCAAATACCAGTTGTATCTTTTACTAAATTTCCCTCTGGATCACATAAAACCATACAACTAACAAATTTTGCGCTCCTATAAGGAATATCACTTAGTTCTCTAAGTAATTTGCTAAGTTTCTCATTATTGTTCTTGGCATATCTTGCAGAATATATACCGGGTCTTCCATCTAAATAATCAACTTCAAGCCCTGAGTCATCTGCTAAAGCCCAAGTCTTAGTTTCTAAAGAAGCTGCTTTTGCTTTTAAAAAAGCATTGTCTAAATAAGATTTACCTGTCTCTTCTACATTTAAATATTCTGGTTGCTTTTTTACTTTTAAAGATAAAACATCTAACATTTCTAAAATTTCAGATACTTTCTTTTGATTTCCGCTTGCAATAGTAAGAACAGAAGAAGAATTCAAAATAATATAAAAAAATATCTGAATATTATCTTACTTTAAAACTTGATACAGAGACAGGAGAGGTTGAACATTCCACACCTGTGTAGACAGGGCCTGTCTCGTACGCGCATAACTTAATGTAAATTTTTTATTAACACAACCGTATGTTTTGATGCACTAACTGTTTTTGATAAGTATTGACATATCAATAGTAGCAAGGGTGATAAGTTTAACTTATGAATGATAGAAAAAACATTAATAGGGTATTTAGTAAAAAATGCTTGACTTATCAGTACGTTATGGACCATTCTTCGAATTGAACATTCCACATTTAGTAATTAGTAGGCAATGGCTACAGAAACAATGGGTATCGCACTCGGCATGATCGAGACACGCGGACTTGTCCCTGCAATCGAAGCAGCAGACGCAATGACCAAGGCAGCAGAAGTTCGTCTTATTGGTCGTGAATTCGTAGGTGGCGGTTATGTCACAGTTTTAGTTAGAGGAGAAACGGGAGCTGTTAACGCAGCAGTAAGAGCTGGAGCAGATGCTTGTGAGAGAGTTGGTGACGGTCTTGTCGCGGCTCACATCATTGCTCGCCCTCATAGAGAAGTTGAGCCAGCTCTTGGTAATGGCGATTTCCTTGGTCAAAAGGACTAATTAAATAAAGCAAAATCTAGTTTTGCTAAAAAATAATTTCCCTTAATAGACCTAAATTTATCCTTATGAGTAAGAAGTATGACGCTGGGGTAAAGGAGTACAGAGATACCTACTGGACTCCTGAATATGTCCCCCTCGACACTGATTTGTTAGCCTGTTTCAAATGTACAGGTCAAGAAGGTGTCCCAAGAGAAGAAGTTGCAGCAGCGGTAGCAGCTGAATCTTCTACTGGTACTTGGTCAACTGTTTGGTCCGAGTTACTTACCGACCTTGAATTTTACAAAGGCCGTTGTTATCGAATCGAAGACGTTCCAGGCGATCCAGAAGCATTTTATGCGTTTATTGCATATCCTCTAGATCTTTTCGAAGAAGGTTCAATTACAAACGTATTGACATCCTTAGTAGGAAACGTTTTTGGATTTAAAGCTTTAAGACATCTTCGTCTTGAAGATATTAGATTTCCAATTGCTTTCATTAAGACCTGTGGTGGCCCACCTAACGGAATAGTTGTTGAAAGAGATCGACTTAATAAGTATGGAAGACCACTTCTTGGTTGTACCATTAAACCTAAATTAGGATTATCTGGTAAGAACTACGGAAGAGTTGTTTATGAATGCCTAAGGGGTGGTCTTGATCTAACAAAAGATGATGAGAATATCAATTCTCAGCCATTCCAACGTTGGAGAGAAAGATTTGAATTCGTTGCAGAAGCAGTTAAACTCGCTCAGCAAGAAACTGGAGAAGTAAAAGGTCATTATTTAAATTGCACCGCTAATACTCCTGAAGAATTATACGAACGAGCAGAGTTTGCTAAAGAGCTTGATATGCCAATCATCATGCATGATTACATAACTGGTGGATTTACAGCAAATACTGGCCTTGCAAACTGGTGTCGTAAAAATGGCATGCTTCTGCATATTCACAGAGCTATGCATGCTGTTATTGATAGACATCCAAAGCATGGTATCCATTTCAGAGTTCTTGCAAAATGTTTGAGACTCTCTGGAGGAGATCAATTACATACTGGAACTGTTGTTGGAAAACTAGAAGGTGACCGTCAAACTACTCTTGGTTACATTGATAACTTAAGAGAATCATTTGTTCCTGAAGATAGATCAAGAGGTAACTTCTTTGATCAGGATTGGGGATCAATGCCTGGAGTTTTTGCTGTCGCATCTGGCGGTATTCATGTTTGGCACATGCCAGCACTGCTTGCAATTTTTGGAGATGATTCTTGTCTTCAATTCGGAGGAGGAACTCATGGTCATCCATGGGGTTCAGCTGCCGGAGCTGCTGCAAACCGTGTTGCATTAGAAGCTTGTGTGAAAGCACGTAATGCAGGTCGCGAAATCGAAAAAGAGAGTAGAGACATTCTAATGGAGGCTGCTAAGCATAGTCCTGAATTAGCTATTGCACTCGAAACTTGGAAAGAAATCAAGTTTGAGTTTGATACCGTTGATAAGCTCGACGTTCAAGGCTAACTCAGATTTCAAACAAGAGGAGAAAAATTATTTCTCCTCAATTTTTCAAACCTCGTTTTTACGAGAATATCATTCACAAATCATTTAATTATGCCTTTCCAGAGCTCAGTCGGTGACTATCAAACAGTTGCTACCCTGGAAACATTCGGTTTTTTACCACCGATGACCCAGGAAGAAATATACGACCAAATTGCTTACATTATTGCTCAAGGATGGAGTCCTGTTATTGAGCATGTACATCCAAGTGGAAGTATGCAAACTTATTGGTCTTATTGGAAGCTCCCTTTCTTTGGGGAAAAAGATCTTAACTTGGTTGTAAGTGAGTTAGAGGCATGCCATAGAGCATACCCTGATCATCACGTAAGAATCATTGGTTATGACGCTTATACACAAAGTCAAGGTACAGCTTTTGCAGTTTTCCAAGGACGCTAAATTTTTATTTAACAGTCAATATCTTTCTCCTTTTAAAACTAAAATTTTTATTGGAGAAAGTTTTTTTAAAGAGTTACTAATTTGAAGATTATGTCAACAAAAACCAGTAGAGAGATTGCACTAGAAAGAAGAAAGGCTATGAGTGATGGCGGGAAAAAAGCTGCCTTACATTCTTCTTCTACTAAAGATAGGGTTAGATCATCTCAAGATATACATTCAACTGGTGCAACTTCTTCGAATAAAAAAGTTTTAACACCACCAAGTAAATCTAATATACCTGCCAATAAAATTGCTAGAAATTCTACTTCATCAAAATTATCTAGTAAAGAACTTGGTATAGAAAGAAGAAAAGCAATGTCTACACATGGTAAATCAGCTATTAATTCTTCAGATAGAACACGTACTGATGTTAAAAGTGGTATTAAAGTTAAAAAAGTAATGTCAACCGAAAAACCTCAGACCTTAAAAGATCACAATAATACTATTCAAGATAATCAAGTAGTTAAACAAAATATCAAAAGAAGAATTAATCAAAAGAGAAAACCCATAACAAATACAAGCAGAGATATTGTTTTAGCAAGAAGAGAAGCTCAATCTAAACATGGAAAATCAGCATCAAAACAAAATATAAGTGCTGCTTCTTTAGCGAGAAGAGGAGACCCAGATTTGTCTAGTAGGGAAATTTCTCAAAGGGTAAGAGAACTTAGAAGTAAAACAGGATCTACATCAAAACAAGGTAATGGTAAGTGTAGGCCATGTGGTCCAAACAAAAATGGTTCTAAATTAAATATCGCTGATGCAAGTTGGAAAGTTGGAAAAAGTGAAACAGATTCTGGACAAACTGTTACAGGAACACAAGCAAACAGATCTTTGAAAACAACAGGTAATGAGGCTAGTACCTGTAGAACAGTAACTGGGACACAATATATGGGATCTGAGGTGACTGATCAATTCTGTCAAGATAAACCAAAATATAAACAACCTTTAAGAGCCTCTGTTACAACCACAACATCCGGGAATAAGGTTACTGGTAATGAAGTAGGCAGATCTGAAAAAGTTACTGGGGATGAACCTGGTACTTGTAAAAACTTGACTGGAACAGAATATATTTCTGCTAATCAGTCAAAAAAATATTGTGGAGAAGTAATAAAAAAACCATCAAAGGTAAAGCAAAGCATAACAACCGATGGATTAAAAGTATCTGGTTCCTTGCCAGGGAGATCATCCTTAGTAACTGGAGATGAATCAGGATCTGGGAAGCAGTTGACTGGCGATCAATATCTGGGATCAGAGCCTAGCCCAAAAGCAAAATCATTTGAAAAAGTTGGAAGTTATGACACTTTAAATGGAAATAACGTTACAGGAACTGGTGTAGGAAGATCTGATTATGTAACAGGTAATGAACATGGTAGCTGTAAAAATGTGACAGGAGATGAATATATTGGTTCCCAGCAATATGAAAAATTCTGCGGATCTACTCCAAAGCCTGAGGCTAGGAAAGTTGGTTTGAGTCTCTCTTCAAAATCTAATTTGATAAGTGGAACAATGACAGGTAGATCAAAAATCGTAACAGGAGATGAGCCTGGGTCATGCAAGGTATTAACAGGAACTCCTTATGCAGGCTTAGATCAGATTAATGATAATTGCAATGCTGAAATTGCTGATGATATGAAATCTCGAGCGACAGTCAATTCTGGAAATAATTCAAATGCTAGATTAACTGGACTGCAGCCAGGCATTGGTGGAGTAATGACTGGAGCAAGGAAAGGTGCTTGTAAAAATTTAACTGGAACTCCATATGTTGGAGGAGATCAGTTTTTATCAAATTGCGAAACACCACTAAACGATGCTTCTTATGCAAATCAAGAGAAGTCAGCCTCAAATTCTTGGAAGGAATTTTCTGTTAATTCACCATCAAGAGAAAAGTATTCAGCTAAAAATATAGAAGGAGTAACAGGTAATAGGTATGAAGATAGTTCAAAGATTACAGGACCTTTTGATATGGCAGAAGATAAAGTCACGGGTACGGAGCAATTTAGATTTGAACCTAATAAAAATATGACTTATAAACAAAAAATGAAAGAAGAAGAAACTCAAAATATTGATATTCCTACAGATAAAAAAGAACCTTCTAGAATAACAGGTGAGGGTCAGTCTGCGGGGAATATAACAGGTGATGACTGGGATAGAGGAGATAAAGTCACGGGAACAGAAGGAGTTTCTGCTAGGAAGAGGAATCCATCAAGAGCGGGATTTATGGGAGCAATGCCACCTGTTGATAATAAGAGAAATGATGAGACAGAAAAACCTGATTTTCTTATAACTGGATCTAGTGGTAACACTCGTGATGGACAACTGGTTACCTTTTCAGGTGGTGCAAGAGGTTAATTAAATAATGCCTTTGAGAGGACTGGCTAAAGCCAAGAACTTCACATTGGGGCCAACCGCTCCAATGAAAACCTTTACAGAAAATGTTCATTCACAGAATAATGAAATAAATAATTTAAGAAATACTGGTAAGACTCATAACTTAACTAATAATTTTCAGAATGAAAAACTTTATAAATATGAAAGTCAAATAAAAAGTAGTTTTGACAAAATTGTACCGACTTTGAAAGAAATTGCTCGTATACAACATCATGAGGATTTTATAAATACTGCTCAATCTATATCTAATAAAAATTTAGGAATAAATTTACCAACACATGTTTTAGATAAATCTTGGGTTAAACCATTGGATATGAGGGCCTTATATGCATGGTGCGCTTTTAAGCAGCATGAGAAATTAAGCGATAATTTTTTCGAAAATGATCCTTTAGAGGGGTCTTCTGGTAGTCCTAACGCAAATAATTTTGAGACAGCACTGCTAGATTGTGGAATTCACTTGTTAGACATAACACCCTGCTCTGACGGAAGATTAGCTCATTCAGTAGCTTATGTAATGAGAATTCCATTTAGTGCAGTTAGAAGAAGATCACATGCAGGGGCACTCTTTGATATTGAAAATACTGTGAATAGATGGGTAAAAACTGAACATAAAAGATATAGAGAAAATAATCCAAATGAAGCCCATGAAGATACAAGGTATTTAAAAATCGTCACATATCATTTTAGTTCTGTTGACCCTTTACATCAGGGATGTGCGGCTCATGGTAGTGATGATAAATTAGCAGCTAAGGAGGGTCGTGAAAAATTACTAGCTTTTAAGGAGGCTGTTGAAAATAGCTTCTGCTGCGGGGCTTCAGTAGATCTAATGTTAATTGGTCTTGATACTGATACTGATTCGTTAAAGATTCATTTATCTTCAAGTGACGGAAAGATTGATTTAGAAAATACTATTTCTAGTTTAGACATTTACAATTCCACAATAAATTTTTCAAAAGACGAGGCAGAAAAAGAAATTTGTCAAATTATTTCAGGAAACGTTAGTAAAGACCAACTTAAGGGTTTGGACAAGTTTGTCTTCAAATTAATAGTCAATAATATTTCTCAGATTGATTATGTCAAGAAATTTCATAAAGGTTCTTATGAAGATATTGGTCATGCTGAAAGGTTTATTGGGGTTGGGATTGGTTTCAAAGAGGTTCATCTAAGAAATTTAACGTATTTTGCTCATCTTGATACAGTTGAAGAAGGTGCTCCTGATTTGGATGTAGGAGTAAAGATTTTTACAGGATTAAATGTTTCTCAAGATCTACCTATTCCCGTAGTAATAAGATTTGATTATTCTGGTAAAGTTCCTGGGGCGAAAGATAGGGCTGCAAAAGATTGTAATAGAGTCAATAATGCGATATCAATTAGATATAAAAGTTTAGTTGATAAAGGGTTGTTGCACACTTGTCTTACTATTAGAGATAGGGACAACATTCATTCCGCCCAAATTATTGGAATGTCTTTAGATCAAAAAACAAAGGAGGCCCATTAAATCATGCTTATTTGTAAGGTATTAAAACCACTTGTTTCCACAAATAGAATACCTGGATTCGAACATAAGCATCTTCAGGTAGTTTTAGATGGCTCTTCTAATAAGGTTGCCGTTGATGCTGTTGGATGTAAGCCCGGTGATTGGGTTATTTGTGTTGGTAGTTCTGCTGCTAGAGAAGCTGCAGGGAGTAAATCATATCCAAGTGATTTAACGATTGTTGGAATTATTGATCATTGGGATCCCGATAGTCCAAAACAAATTGAGGTGTAGAAATTTTGGAAATAATGAAGGTATGTGGAAGAATGGTATGCACTCAAAGAGTAGCAGGACTGGGACATATGAATTTGAGAATTTTAGAAAATAATAAAGGTAAGAAAGTTGTCGCAGTTGATCCTGTTGGAGCTCGAGAGGGTAATTGGGTTTTTACTGCAAGTGGCACAGCCGCAAGGTTTGCTTGTCCTAATCCAGAAATTCAAACTGATTTAACTATTGGTGGAATTATTGATTATTGGGAATCAAATTAAAAAATTAATGTGGAAACAAAGGGAGTCTCCTTCAAGAATTGAAAAAAGATTTGAGTTTGAAGAGTATCAAAAAATTAGTATATTTTTGAAAAAAACAGATGAATTATGTAAAGAAAAGAATATCTATCCCAATATTAGTTTTGGTAAGAATTTTGTTAGTGTATCCATCTTTTTAGATTCTGAGGAAATACCAAGTAATGAAAAAGAATTTTCTATAAAATTAGATAATTTCTTTTTAGAAAAATAATGTGCTTAATAATGATTAGGTTTATCTATATCTCTTTTAATTAGAGCCATTAAATAAGTAGGAGCTTTATATCTTCCAGGAAGACATCTGTTTAATGTTTCAAGATGACCCCAACAAACTGTCCTTTCAATCTCTTTTAGTGAATTTCCTTTTAAAATTAATAACCTTAGCGCTTTACAAAATAAAGGGTAGCCTGCTTCTAGTTCATCTATATTTAGCTTTGCTGCTGTCATAGATCATAGAAGTCTTGTTATTTAATAATCTATACAAATATGGCGCACAATTGGCTCTTATTTCAAATTTCTAAATAATAATAAATTAATCTAGAAAAGCCACGCAATCTATTTCAATTAAAACGCCTTTTGGTAAAGAAGAAACTTCTACACATGCTCTTGCCGGTGGGTTCTCTACATTAAAAAAATCACTGTAAATATCGTTAACAGTTTTAAAATTTTTTAAATCCGTTAAATAAATAGTCGTTTTAATTACATCTTCTGCTCTTGCTCCTCCAGCATTAAGAACAGCTAAAAGATTTTTTAAAACTTGAGTAGTTTCTTTCTCAATATTACCTTGGCAATTTATTTTATTTGAAACGGGATCGATGGCAATTTGACCCGAACAATAAATAAAATTTCCTGCTTTGATTGCTTGGTTATAGGGACCAACAGGATCTGGTGCATTAGCAGTCTTAATTACTTTTGTTGAAGACATTTGAATAGGGATATTTATATAAATTTAAACCCATGAATCTTTATTTGCTCTTAAAAAAGAAAATCCTTTTAAATTATCTGCTCTTAAAAACAGATTAATTTTCATCTCTTCTTCAAGTAGGCATGGAATTGTAAGTTCTTTTAAAGCGATTTTTTTTTCAACTTCAATAAGTTTATTTTTAATATTTTGATTCTCTGGTTCAAGATCTAATGCCCACAAAAGATTTGATTTCGTATACTCATGAGCACAGTAAATGAGAGTGTTTTTTGGTAATGACTTAATTCTTTTAAGAGAATAATACATTTGTTTATAAGTACCTTCAAAGATTCTTCCACATCCAGCAGAAAATAAAGTATCACCAATAAATAGAACAGGAACGTTGTTATTTATATAGAAAGCCATATGAGATCTTGTGTGTCCTATTACTTCGATTACTTTAACGTCTTCATCTAATAATTTTAATGTGTCTCCATCCTTAACGGATGAATTCTGAAATGGTATACGATCTTTTTCTTTATAGGAGGCTATAACCTTAACATTTGGCCATTCTTTTATAAGCTCTCTAGTCCCTCCAATATGATCTGAGTGATGATGAGTTTGTAATATAGCTTCTAAATTGAGATTATTAGTTTTTAGGTATTCTTTTACAGGTTGAGAAAGAGCAGGATCAATAACTACTGCTGATCTATTTTTTTTCCAGAGCCAAATTACATTATCCTTTAGAACTCTAATCCCAATTATTTTATGCTCTTTATTAAATTCCATTATTACCTTAGAATTAAAAAATTGTTTGAAAATAAATTGATCTATGATTACTATAGCTTTACCTAAAGGAGCACTGTTAGAAGATTCAATTTCAATTTTTAAAAAAGCAGGATTGAACTTCTCTGATGCATTGCTAGAGAATAGTAGATCATTAACTATCGAATCGAAATGTAAACGAGCCAAAGCCTTACTAGTAAGAAATGGAGATGTCCCAGTTTATGTAAGTTACGGGCAAGCAGATTTAGGAATTGTAGGTTATGACGTATTACAGGAATCTGAATTGAAAGTTGCTAAATTGCTTGATTTAGAGTTTGGTGGATGTCACATGTCACTTGCTGTAAAAAATAATAGTAATTATTTAAAACCTACGGATCTTCCCGCTAATTGTAAAGTGGCAAGTAAATTTACAAAAACTGCAAGAGCCTATTTTGATGATTTAAATTTACCAGTTGAGATTGTTCATCTAACGGGATCAGTAGAGCTTGGACCTATTACTGGAATGGCAGAAGCCATAATAGATTTGGTCGCTACAGGTAAGACTCTTAAAGAAAACGGTTTAAGTAAAATTGACGATCTTTTTTATTCAACTGCAAGGTTAATAGCTAATCCTCTCTCTCTAAGATTAGATAGCAACCCTCTCAGAGATGTAATTTTATCAATAGAATCTTCCAAGGATATATAAAATATTTAAGATAATGTTTTTGAATGATTTTGATAGAATAAAAAAATTAGGTAGATATTTAACTAAAGATAAAAAAACTATCTATCTTATTTTAATAGTCTTATTACCGGTTTCATTTGCAGGAGCTATTCAACCATTATTAGTTGGTCAAGCTATAACAATTTTAAAAAATGAGAGCACAGATGTCTGGTTAAGTAAAACATTCTTTGGGCAGTCTATAAATATAATTATTATCACTTTATTTATAACTGTTCTTTTTAGATTAGTTTTGCAAGGATATCAATCATATAATATCCAATCTGTTGGACAAAGATTAACAGCAAGGATTAGAAGAGAACTTTTCGAACATTCTATTTCTCTTTCTCTTAAGTTTCACGATAAAATGCCCGTCGGTAAATTGCTAACAAGACTTACCAATGATGTGGATGCCTTGGCTGAGGTTTTTGGCAGTGGAGCAGTTGGAGTTATTGCTGATTTTGTTAGTCTTATAGTCATTTCGTTGACAATGCTTTCTATAGATAAAGGATTGGCAACTTTGCTTCTTTTAACTCAAATTCCGGTCTCATATTTTATTATCTGGCTTCAAAAACGCTATAGAAAAGCAAATTATCAAGTAAGAGAGGAATTATCTCAACTGAACTCTGACTTCCAAGAGAATCTTCAAGGTTTAGAGGTCGTTCAAATGTTTAGGAGAGAATTTTTCAATAGTAGGAAATTTTCTAATACGGGTATTGCTTACCAGAAAGCAGTTAATGGGACCATTTTTTACGATAGTAGTATATCTGCTTTTATAGAATGGATATCCCTTGCAGCAGTGTCATTAGTATTGGCCGTGGGAGGATATCTAGTAACTTCGGGCAATATTGGTTTAGGAACATTAACAACTTTTATTCTTTACTCCCAAAGACTCTTCGAGCCTCTAAGACAGTTAGCAGAGAGATTTACACAGATTCAAGGGGGACTTACTGCTGTAGAGAGAATAAATGAATTATTGGATGAAGAAATTGAGATTAAAGACACTATTTATACTCAACAACTTTCAGGAGGAATTTTAAGTAAGGATTATAAATTTAAAGGGAAAATTGAATTTCGGAATGTAAATTTCTTTTATAACGAGGGTGAACATGTAATAAAAGACCTATCATTTTTAGTTAATCCAGGAGAACATGTAGCATTTGTTGGACCAACTGGTTCTGGTAAAACAACCATAATAAGGTTGTTATGTAGACTATATGAGCCTCAAGAAGGCCAGATTTTGATAGATGATGTAGATATTAAGGATATACCAATAGCAAGACTTAGAAATATGCTTGGTGTCGTGCTGCAAGATACTTTTATTTTTAGTGGTGATGTTGCAGAAAACTTAAAATTAAGTACCGATATTAATAAACAAGACTTAGAAAATATCTGTAAAGAGCTTGGTTTAGATACTTTATTGAAAAAGTTGCCTGATGGTTTGAATACTTATCTTAGAGAGAGAGGAGGTAATCTTTCATCTGGAGAAAGACAACTTCTTTCTGTAGCTAGGGTAGCAATAAGAAATCCAATTATCTTGATAATGGACGAAGCTACTGCATTTATGGATCCATCTACAGAAGCCACCTTGCAAAAAGATCTTGAAAGGATATTAAATAAAAGAACGGCATTAGTGATCGCGCATAGATTAGCTACTATTGAGAAATCTGATAAGATATTAGTCTTAAAAGGGGGAGCTTTAATTGAAGAAGGGAATCATAGAGAGCTTAGACTCAAAAAAGGATTATATTTCCAACTTTCCGAGCTTCAAGAAAAAGGATTTGCTAGCTTTTAATGATTTTTAGGAACAAAAGGTCATCAATTAATAAAACAAATATTCTTTCTCAAGATGAGCTGATTAAATATTATGGTTTAAATTCTTATGAATTCACCCATCAAGAGAAAAAAGAGATTTTTGTTTGTAGCAAGGTCAAGGAATTTGACCTTATTGAGTTAGATCAACTTTTGCAGACTGTAGGATGGAGCAGGAGGCCAATAAGGAGAGTTAAAAGAGCTTTAGAATTTAGTATTCTAGTGGTTGGTTTATGGCGTCATGATGAGAAATTTCCTAGGCTTGTAGGTTTCGCTAGATGTACTGGGGACGGGATTATTGAGGCAACTATTTGGGATGTTGCTATCAATCCTGTTTATCAAGGGATTGGTTTAGGTAAAGAATTGATGAAATATATATTGCAAGAATTAAAAAAAATTGGAATATCTAAGGTTACTTTATTCGCGGATGCCGAGGTGGTTTCATTTTATAAAAGGCAGGGTTGGGAATTAGAACCAAAAGGTTCAAAATGTGCTTTTTGGTATGCAAATTAATTTTTGTAATAATCATTATGTAAAGATTTTATTGACTCCCCTCTTAACCATCTTTTTCTATAACTCCAATTCTTGAATGCTTGAAAAATAATATTAGTTTTTTCCCACTTCCTACTACTTGTATAAATTGGAATAGTTAATCTTTTTAAAGATGTCTTATTCTTTAATCTTTTTATAAAATCTAAATCCTCCATCAAAGGAATTTTTCGATAGCCCTTATTCTTAAAATATATTTCCCTGTGAATTAAGAGACCTTGATCACCATATGGATCTTTGAAGATGTAGCTTCTTAGGTTTACAACTATCTCGAGAAATCTGTAAATAATTTTTTTATTATCAATCTTGAATTTAAAAAAATAAACAGAATTTTCATCGTATCTCATTACTGTATTCACTTTTTTTAACCAATCTTGATTAAGCCTAGAATCCGCATGTAAGAAAATAAACCACTTTCCTGTAGCCTTTTTGGCTCCGATATTTAATTGCAGCCCTCTGTTCTTTTTTTTTGATTTATGTATCTTTGATCCATATAACTTTCCTATCTCTACAGTTTTATCCTCACTATTACAATCTACAATTATTATTTCTGCTTCCTCATTAGAAGTTGATAAATCCGAGAGAAGAAATGGTAAGTGTTGAGATTCGTTATAAGTTGGAATAATAATTGAAATTTTAGGCAACTTAATTATTCTCTTTTTTCGATATCTATAAT
>QCSC01000020.1 GCA_003211655.1 Prochlorococcus sp. AG-469-F22
TAAACCTGATTGGGTTTTTAATGCAGGTGCCTATACATGGGTAAATAAAGCAGAAGAAGAAGCTGAAACCGCATTTTCTATTAATGCGGTGGCACCATATGCTTTTGCAAAAGCTCTTAAGTTATATGGTGGAAATTTACTACAAATAAGCACTGATTCAGTCTTCAATGGAGAATATGGAATTCCATTAATGTTTAATAATAAACGTTCGCCAATTAATGTATATGGAAAATCAAAATCACTGGGAGAAGAGAATATTGAAAAAGTTTTAGGTAAATCTAAGATGGCTGTAATCCTTAGAACAAGTTGGTTAGTAGGACCTGTAGGAAAGAATTTTGTATTAAATATTCTTGATATGCATAAAAAAAATCAGGCTATATCAGTGGTAGCAGATCAAGTAGGTTCTCTTACCACAACATTAACTTTAGCTGAAGCATGCTGGAGAGTGATTAAAAAACATTCATCTATTAACAAAGCGATACCAGGTGATGTACCGATATTACATTGGTGTGATGCCGGTGTAGCTAGTTGGTATGATATCGCCTTTGCAGTAGGAGAAATTAGTCAAGATATTGGAATAATTAATAATCCCTCAAAAGTAATTCCTATAACTACTGAACAATTCCGTTCCCCAGCTAAAAGGACAAAGTACTCTATCTTAGAATGTACAAAAAATTTATTGCATTTTAAAGTTTAAAAAAAAATCAAATATTTCTTTCGAATCCGTAATATAAACAATATTGACGAATAATACTTGAAAATAGATTTATATTTGTAGAAGTATAAAAATCAGTCTTGTACTTATAGCCAAATCCCTCAAATAGATTAAAAAGTGAATTTTTTGTAAAAATATATATGGTCTACTTATCTTTAAAATCCTTTTTGCTCTGGCAAACCTATTAATGAGATCCCTTCGCTGATAAGAGATCTATAAATTCTAGGCAATAACTTACTTGGATTAGTAATTTATTCCAAATACATCATCTAATAATAAGTGATTAAAACTATTATCTTGGAATATAAATTTTATCATCCTCCATTTGATAGACCTCTAAATTCCTTTTCTAAAAAAATCTATTAATTTAGTTTTGTTATCTATTAATATAGTTTTTTCTTTTTATATAGATAATCTAGTTGGCTCTGCTTAATTAAGTGATCAAAATTAGATTCATTACTTACCATTTATTTTAATGATTTCTATTAATTTATTAGAACATTTAGATTGAGAATATTCAGAAGGTATCAAGGAATATTTTGATTTGTTTACACGCTTTGAATTGATCATTTTCCTTATTGCATATTCGAGTTCATTATTTTTTTTGAAAGTTGTTCCAGTTTTATTTATCTCATTAAAAAGTTTTTCATTACCATCAACTGCTCTAAGAATGCAAGGCGTTCCAAAAAATAATGCCTCTAATGAGGCTCTCGCAATCCCCTCTGCTAATGAAGGTAATATAAAAAGATCTGAATTTGCGATGGTTTTATAGGGATTTTCTAATTGACCGTGGAGAATTACTTTGTTTTTATGATCATATTTATTTTTGAATTTTTTGATTTTTTTAATTAAAGGACCATCACCAATTATATGTAAATATGAATTTTTCAAATTCATTTTCAAAAATGTTTTAATTAAAAAAAGTGGTTGCTTTCTTGTCGATAAATTACCAACGAAACATATGTCAAATTGATCTTTTTTTGAGAAACTTACTCTAAATCTCTCAAGATATTTTTCATCTATAAAATTTGGGATAATAATAGAATCTCGCATTGAAAAGAATTTTATTTGATTTTTCATTTCTTTCGTCATAGCGATTACTTTATCAACAAAAGGAATTAACCGATAATGCATAAAAGCCAGAGGTATACCAAAAAATCCATATTCATAAAAGTAATTCTTAATTAAATTGCCTCTAATACTGATAATTGAAAAGCAATTAGGACTTGCAATTGCATTAACTAGATCAGCAGAGAAACACATTGAGAGAGAAGTTATATTATTTTTATCTCCAAGATTGTTAAGGAAAGTTCTGTAAGCGAATAATTTAGTAATTAGCGTTGCTTTATTCGTATCTAAGTTGATTAATTTAACTCTTTTATCTAAAAATGAGTTAACACCTGAGCCCCTTTTTAGGAAAATAATAAAAACCTTTAAATTCGGTGATTTAGCAAGGGAGTTTGCTAATGCATAAGCACCTTTTATTGGACCTGTTGGTAAAGGTGCAGGAAGAAGAATACAAAAGTTTTTCATTTTCTAAATTAATTTATCGATTTCAATTTTAGGTAGCATAGTAATAATATTCCCTTTGAATTTAGGTCTTAAAGAATGAATAATATGTTTTTTAAAATTATGCGCCAAAATTATTAAATTCTCTGGTTGTTCATTAAATAATCTTTCTCTAGGACAAATTTCAAATCCTGTTCCAGGCATATAAAGATTTTGTTTGTTTAAAGTGTCATCAATTATGTAAGATTCTAAAAAATTATTCGCATTTATATTAAGTGCATTTAGGTATACGCATCCTTTTGCAGCTGCTCCGAAGAAAACCGTCCCCCCCTTGATATTTTTTAACCATTCCTTATCACTTATGATTTTTTCTTCAATATCTTTGGATGCCTTTTGGAAATCAAAATTTTGTTCAATTTTTAAAAAATTTTCCTTATATCCTATTTTATTTGAAGGTGATTTATGGGTTATGAATAGTCTCAATGTACCTCCATGAATTGGGTCTTCTTCTGCCTCAATAACTTCTAATCCATAATCTGAAAAAATTTTTACTAAAGGAGTTAATAGCCAATAATAGTAGTGTTCATGATAAAACTGATCAAATTGCAAAGTCTGAAATGTCCTTAATGCATATGGGAATTCAAGAATCCAAATTCCACCTAGATGAGACCTAATACCTTCAAGAAATTTAGAAATATTTTTCGTATGTTGGAAAACATTTGTTGAGGTAATTATATCTGCTTTTGGGATATCCAAATCTTTGTTGAAATAATCATTTATATATTCAATGTTAGCTAATTGATTCTCATCCTTAAAAGATAATGAAGCGTCTACATTTATAAGTCTTAATTTTTCTTTAGAACATTTTTGAAATGTCTTTAATAGTGTTCCATCGTTACCTCCAATATCTAAAATTGTTTTTGGCTTTCTGTGTTTTATAGAGTTCCAAATAACTTTGCAATGGTCTATATAAGGCTTATTAATTGAAGATTTATATAGATAATTTGTATATAATTTTTCTGCGGGTACCTCATGATTTAGCTTAATAATTAAATCAGAATTTATTGAAGCTGTAAGAGGATATCCTTTTGCTTTGATGGAATCTTTTTTGGTTTTGTGGAGATTATTAACTAAAGGTTGAGAACCTAAATCTAAAATAGTTTTTTCCATTTATATTTTATTATCTTTTTTTTATAGCTTTTTATTATAAAAAATTTTGAGTTTTGTTACATTAATCAACTTTTTTAAAATCAAATATTTTCATGAAAGTACAAAATAATATTATTCAAATTATTACACTTTCTGCAAGATTCGAATATGCTTCACAATGCTTCTAAGGTATTTTCTCTATTGAGCTAAGCAAATTAAGCTAATTTTAAAAAGTAAAAAAAATTAAATTTTTATAAATTGTTTTCAAGAGATTAGCTAATTATTACTTAGCTGAAGATTTTTCTTATAACCTTAAACAATCTTTTAAGATTATTTGGCACTTATTTTTAAACTTTCACGATTAAAAAAGGTTTTATGTATGAGTTCTTCCATAATTATCTTAAACCTAATAATTTCTTCTACTCAATAATTACAATTATGAACTGCATTTAAGATTAATGGGGCTTCATACTGATTTGATAATCTATGCTTAAATCCTAAAGGTAGATAATTTAAATTTTTTTTCAGTTTTGTGAAAACAAACCAGTTTGTCTCCAAAGAGAATGAGAAATACTACCCAGGCCATGAAGAACTTTATGACCACACCATGCTTTTTGACGACTATCAAGTCCTCTCAGAATGACTAAACTCTTCAATCAGAATGCCATACCTACTAATAAAACGAAAGCCTCGTGTGTTTGGAAACTTTTTCAATTCATTACTCAAAAAAAACAACAGAATGATAATCTTCAGTTAGAATTTAAACAACTCAACTACTATTTCTATTCTTTAGAGCGGTAGATACAAAAAATTTTGTTAACTCTGTTATGGTAAACCCTATTTAAAATTACAATGGTTGTTAAAAATTCATTAATAATTGGACTATGTTTAGGATGTTCATGAAAAGTCGAGAGTTTTAAATGGATAGCAAAAACGAATATTACAACGATTATTCAAAATACCTTGAGGGGATTAGTTTCAAGGCGAAATTATATAGAAAATTATTTTACTTTCCAAAGTTGTATAAATTTATGAAAGGTAAAAAATTAGAAATAGGATGCGGAACAGGAGGATTTCTGGAGAATTATAATGATGTTTTAGGCATTGATATTAACCCTGAATTAATAGAGTTATGTAAAATAAAGAATTTAAATGCATTCGTAATGGAAGAGGATAAGATACCTTATGCAGATAAATCATTTGATAGTGTGTTGATCGATAATGTTCTCGAACACATTAAAGACCCTATGCCACTTTTAATGGAAGTGAAAAGAGTCTCCTCTTCCACGGGTGTTGTAATAGTAAGTGTTCCTGGGATTAAGGGTTTTAGTTGGGACAAAGATCATAAAACTTTTTACGATGAAAAGAGCATAACTATTCTTTTTGAGAATATTGGGTTTGAAACGAATAAAATTTTCTTCACTCCAGTAAAAAATCAATTTCTCAACCTTCATATGCGACAATACTGTTTGCATGCTGTTTTTACTAGAAGAGACCCAATATAAAAACCGTTGTTAAGTTCAATCTTATCTAAAAAACTATTACCGGAAATCCAAAAATAAATCCATAAAAAATCATCAAATTTAAAAAAATTACAATAATTTATAATAACCATAACAAAGATTTTTAATACAAATTTACTTTGAACCTCCAGATATAATTTGCGCCGATCATCAGGCTATGAAAAAAATTTTTATGGTACCTCTAATTGAAATAATTGAATGTTTTACCCTAATTAATCTTGATTTTTAATTAGCTTTGATCAAACGTTTTGTAAGTCCTTACAAAATGACAAACGATGTTAATTTTATTCTTGATAAATCTAAGTCAAATATTACTGTTTTTTTAGGTGGTTTAGGTAAATCATTTAAATTCGCTCCATTAATTGGATAATGTCTTACAAAAAAAGCATTACAGAAAGATTGTAGTGTCTATAAATTAGATAGATTCTTATCAACAAATTAATTTTAAAAGTAAATAATGAAGTTACTTAAGAGCAAGTAAATAATGAATTTTAAAAAGCATCTAAAACATATTTAAAAAGAATTCTTATTTACGAAGAAATTACTTTAGTATCCGTTGATTACTTAAATGGCTATAGAATTGCAATAATTGATTTACTTTCAACGATAGTTGTATATTCAAATTTAATTAAAATTTATGCCTGATATGAAAATTAGTTCGGTTATAGTTGCAGCTTTCAGATTTACCTTTTTATGAGGTTATCTAGTCTTCAACAACTTAGCTTAATTACCATAATCTATTGGGTGTTTACTCTTACTGATGCTTCCATGACAATACTAGTTGATGGTTATTTTCATTAACTTGGTTATTTAACTCTGAAAATTGCTTTACTTTTTCTTTTATGTGAGTTTTTGAAAATTATTATAAAACTTTATGGAAGATTGTTAGGAGAAGATACGGATTAAGGCTTACTTTGGGGATAAGAATAATTCTATGGTAATAATATTTAAAAAAATTATTTTTTTAAAGAAAATTAAATGCAATAATAAAAATTTAAAAATAGCATTAAAATTATTAAAAACTTATATTAAGGACATTACAGAAACACTTAAATTATGACAAAAATAATTTGCTTAGAACTAAACGAAGTACCTAACGAGATTATGATTGAAATTATAAGCGATATTAATTTAAAAAAATATCAATACAATTTTGAATTTACTCCCACTATTTCATTAGATAACAACCATCTTCATCCTTGGGTTACTTGGAGTTCTGTACATAGAGGGATAAATCATTCAGAACATTTAATAAGCGATATTAATCAGGAATGTGGCTATCAGGACAAAAAATACCCAACTATAATGTCTGAATTGTCTAAAAAGGGTTATAAAGTCGGAGTTTTTGGATCGATGCACTCAGGAAGAGTCCCAATATCTGAATTTAAGAAATATTCATTTTTTGTGCCTGAAGCCTTTTCTGGACATTCTCATTGTAAGCCTGAATCATTAAATGGGTTTCAAAAGTTAAATCTTGTTATGTCTAAATCCTCTGCCAGAGAGG
This sequence comes from Prochlorococcus sp. AG-469-F22, assembly GCA_003211655.1. Classification (GTDB taxonomy): domain Bacteria; phylum Cyanobacteriota; class Cyanobacteriia; order PCC-6307; family Cyanobiaceae; genus Prochlorococcus_A. Next base: position 6,401 of record QCSC01000020.1, read on the forward strand.
TTAGTAAGGAACTTCCAAATATTAAATCTATTCTTAAAGCACTAATTTCTTATGTTCAACATATTTATAAATTAAGATCGTTATTTTGCTTGATTAAGCAATTAATTTCAGAAATATTCTCACCATGGAAAAAATCTAGAAGAAGAATTCTTCAATCAGATATTCTTTTTGATATTTACATGAATTTACTTTATAAACACACTCCAGATTATTCAAACTTTTTTACAAACCATTTAGCTTCATCTATGCATAGATTTTGGGAAGCTAAATTTCCTTATCAATATAAAAAGCAAGTTAGCACTAATAGTTGGATTAATAAATACAAAAATGAGATTGATATAGCTATTAATTCTGCAAAATATTATATTAAATCCCTAATGGAATATGTAGACAATAATAGTGACACACAACTTTGGATTATATCAAGTATGGGACAATCGGCAGTTCAGGAATATAAAAAATCTCAAAGTTACTGGCAAATTAGTGATATGAATAGTTTTCTATCATCATTGTTAGAAAAAAAAATAGAAGTAAAGCAATTGACTCAAATGATACCAATTTACGGAATCGAGTCTAGTGAATTAAATATAAATTTAGTTGCTGATAAGCTATCAAAAGTAAAATCAAATATAGATATAAAAATAAGTTCTAGAACAAAAACTACTTTAGCTTTTATCTTTAATAAAAAAGCTTTCAAAAACAAACAAGAAATTCCTTATTTTGAAAATTTATCAAATTATAAAAGGACTATAATTAAGGGCTTAAAAAAAGTGAAAATTAATGAGAATACTGGTACATCCGCTTATCATGTTCCAGAGGGTATATTTTATAGATATGGAGTAAGTTTAAATAATTTAGATCATCTTTTGAGGGAAGATGGTTTTTTACCTATAACTTGCATAAAGGATTTGGCTTTAGATTTATGTGATGATTTATAAAGTTAAAAGGAGAAAATTTAAAAAAATTTATATGATTATTTTTTAAAAATATAAACTATTCTGAAACAAGTTTTGCGAGTCTAGAAAGATTTATTTCTCTCCCCAACTGTTTGTCTGAATATCTATTTTCCTTTTGTAGGAGTTCTGTATATAAATTTATTCTTTCAGAATTTTTGAGTAAAGCTTTTAATCTTTTTTTTAAAATATTTTCATTATATGTAAAGTTATTTTTCAAAAATTTTATACTTTCAAAAATGCTTTTCAAAGAATCTACTTTTCGTATCATTTTGTCGCTAATACCATCATAAATAGAATCTCCAAAAAATATAACTGGTTTTTTCTTAAATAATGCCTCTCCAGCAATACTTCCTGAAATAATGCATATTAAATCTGAATTATCAATAATTTCTGTTGAGATAATATTAGGATCGCATAAGACAACTTTTGGAATTTCTAGTAATTTTTGATAGTAAGATATCTTTCTATGTCCAATACTTCTTGGATGTTCTTTAATCAAAATCTTAGAATCTATAGGAGAACCTAAACTTAATTTTCTTATTAACTCTATTTGATTTTGATTTTCAGTCCCATAAATTTGAAGAGATATTTCTGGCTCAAAATGTAATGGATAAAAAATCAAATAATTACTTTTCTTGATTTTTTTTATTTCTAATATTGAATACAATTTTATAAGGTTTCTCATTTTTAAAGTTCTAAAAGGTATTATGATTTCTTTAAGGATAAAATAAGTAAAAGGATTCATTACATGAAGATCCATAAATCTTTTCTTTATTAGGTAGTTAGATATTTTTGGTATTAGTAAAATCAAATTCAAAAAAGAATTTATTTCTTTCTTTAAAAAATTTTGTTTTTTTTGATTTATGGATCCTTCGTAGACAACCTTTTTGTGTTTCTGTTGCAAAATATAATCATCAATTGCTTTTGTTTTTTCAATATTATTAGAGATCTTTGTTTCACACTTAAGATATTCATTGGATAGTCCACTAGGGTTGGAAGAAATAAAATTAGAAATTTTAGTTGCCTTTATCTGTTTGAAATTTATAGAATAATAATTTGCATAAAGTTCTAAGAGGATATCTGTGATATTTGCTGATCCAAAATTTATACACTTCTCAGGTTTTGACTGTTTGAAAGCAATTTCCAAAGTATGGTTTATTCTTAAAAAATTTCTTAATAAATCAATATACTTAAATGGTGAAGCATAATTTTGAGTTAGTTTACAATTCAACCCAAAACTATACCTTCTGTCAGCATTAATTATTTTGCTTACAGGGTAATTTAATTTTCTTTCAATCTCTTGAACCTTTTTATATATTTCAATATGGGTTAATTTTTCTAGAAATTTATATTTGTTCCAATCAAAATAAATGTTAGAGAAAGATCCTCTGAGATTTCTTTCTTTAGATAAATTTTTATCATAGAAAGTTTTATCAATTATTATTATTGACAAACTAATTTGATTATTAATATATTTTGAACATTCCTTTAAACATACTGAGAAAGGACCTGGTGCAGAAATTAAAATATTTTTAACTTGCATTATTTGTAGTATTTCATAAAGAGGATTTCAGCTATATCAAAATCATAAATGGTATCAATATTTATTCTAGGCTTTTGGCTATCTAACAAAAATGTTTGAAATACTAAATCTGTACTTTTCGAAAGTTCGTATGGATTTATTAAATAGTATGTCCCGTCTAAAATATAAGAATTTTTTTGATATTTATTTTTTTGAAAATATTTATCTTTATCGTCCATTATAAATTGATCACTTTTTATTATGCTTACATAATTATTTTTTGAGTCAATATATTTTAAAATTTCTAAATCCTCTTTATATCTAAAAGGATGACAAGGTTGAGCTAAAAGTATTGTCTCGGAGATTTGATTTGTTTTTATCCAATTTTGCATTACTTGGAAATTTGTAAGATCTGGGTTGGATAAATATTCATCTCTAAAATGTAAATTCTTTACCTTATCTGAGAATCTTTCTAATATTTCTTTTGATTCAGTAGAAATAGTTATGGAAGCTTCTGGTAAATTCTTTTTAAAAAAATCAATGGTTAGATCTAGTAATGAGGAGTGAGCAAATTTTCTAATATTTTTCTTTTTTACTCTTCTAGAAAAAGTTTTTGCTGGTATGAAAATCTCTATTTTATTATTTGTCAAATTTTAATAATTCCTTTTTATAAATGTTATAAACATTTAGGCAGCTTTCTTGTTCTTGTTTATTGAGGAGTTTGTAGGACGCATTTACATAAGGTTTTACTATATTGTCTAGGGAAAGAATAAATTTTTCTTCTGCGGAGTATTCACCATTATTATTTCTAGGAATCATCTGAGATAATTTTATTGCGAGATTTTGGAGTGATTCTGCTTCGCTTTTATTACCTTCTTTATAATTCTCATACATTAACTTAAATAATTTTGGAAAGATATTTGCATCGCTTGTACTATGAGCATTAAATCCAATTGACATGCATGCTAACATTTGAGCTCCTCCAGCACAAAATAAATCCCAGTATGGAGAAGCGTTATTTTTGAAGTTTAGAAATTCAGATAATGAATAACCACCAATCTTTACCCCTTTAATATTCTTTATCTTTTTAAGTTCTTTTATATTTTTTGTTTTTATAGGTCGACCTCTCTTAGGATTATGGTAAAGATATAGTGGTATTGTTGAAATATTAGTAATATCTTTAATTATTCTTTCATACTGTCCATCTCCTAGTTTTTGGTCATAACAGAGGTAATGTATCGCTTTTAATGAACTTTTACTAGAAATAGACTTCGTTAATTTTTTTGAATCTGAATAAGATAATGATCCTACTCCAAAAATAAAATTACATTTTGGTATATTGACTTCTTCAAAATATTCTATAAAGGATAATTTTTGATGTAATGACAAACCGAAATCCTCACCAGCAGAACCGCATATCCAGAAATTTTCTATTCCGTTTTTATTTTGGTAATTAATTAAATTTTCAAAATCTGAAAAGTCAATATCTCCATCCTTGTTCATAGGTGTAACAAGATTTACAATTGGACCTTCCATTTATATTTTCTTTTTTTTTATTAAAATTACTTAAATAAGTTTAAATGTTAATAAAAATTTTTAAAATTTTTATTAATAATTATTAAATATATTTACTATAAGAGGTTATCAAATTTGGTTGCTAATTTTTTAAAACATAATAAGATTTATTAGAAATAAAATCATAAATAAAATTTGGAATTTTTTTATCTAATAGAAATATTTTTAATTTTGATAACATTTTTTATTAAGGATAATCAAAGGAAATTTATTTTTTATCCATTAATAGTTGTTTTAATTATTACTCTTTCATTAAGAGCCTCACCCGACGAATATTCAAGATATATGCTCTTGTCTGCCAATAATGCAAATCAAATATTTGAGGGATTCCCTTTTTCAGAAACAATATTCAGATTTATTGCTTTTTTTTCATTAAAAACACCTTTCCCAAGGTTTTCCATTTACTTTATTACATATTTCTTAACATTTCTTTCTATTTTAAAAGGATTGGAACTATATAAATTGGGATTGTTATCAAAGATTTTACCAATTTGTTTTTTTCTTTCGCATCAGTTTTTATCTTTGGGATATATAGCAATAAGACCTGGCTTGGCAAATGCTATAACTTTTTGGGCTATTTCTTACCTTTTTACAAAAAATAATTTTAGAGGTTTCCTAAGTTTAGGGATCTTTGGATTTTTTGTTCATGTTCAGTCCTTTATATTATTAATAATAGCTTTATGCGTTTATTATTCAAAAGGTTTTGCTTTATTTAAAAACAGAAATATTTTATTAGCAATATTATTATTTTTAGGGTCTGTTTTTTATTATTTGAGAACGAATATCGAACAATTTCTAATAATTATTATAGGAAGATTTGATTATCTTTTTTTAACTTATATGGATTACTTTAAATCAGACAGTTATGGTTATGATATTAGTCTTTTTGATTCCAATATCTTATTAGCAATTGCCTTGCAATTTACTGTATATGTACTTTATGTACTTTTTAATAATAATAAAAATACAGCATATTCAAACTGTCTTAAAATGATTTTAGTTTACCCGGTAATAATAATATTTTTTTCAAATATATCCTTTTTTGCACTTAGATTTGCTTCTGGATTGGCGCTGTTTAATCTTCCCATTATAGGTGGATTTTCCTCTCAAATAAAATCCTCTTTTAAAAATAAAAAAATTTCATTCTCTTTAATAGTGATTTTATCATTATCAATATTATTAACTTTTTATAATATTTCTATAACTCAGAGATTAAGCGATTTTAGTTTTACTAAGATTGATTATTTCTTACCTAAGAAATAATTTATACTCTCATAAACTTGATTATAAAAAGGGATAAAGCTATAGAACAAATAAACCATAATGGCTGTATTGCTATTCCATTAAAAGAAAGAATTACAGATATTAATAACAAAGTAGTTGTTAAAAAATATTTGTTAATTGTAAAGGTTGATAAGCCTAAATCTTTTAATCTATGATGAAAATGTTCTCTATCAGGACGAAATGGTGATTTCTTATTCATTATTCTTCTAAAAATAACAGAAACCATATCAATCAATGGATGAGCTAGGAAAATTATTGGATAAACAATGTTTAGGGATGTATTTTGATTGTAAGGTATCTGAATAGTAAGCAAAGCTAAACCGCATCCAACTATATAAGAACCTCCATCTCCCATAATTATTTTTTTCTTGTAATCTTGTTTAAGATTGTATGGTAAAAAACCTAATAATCCTCCTGATATTATTGCTGCTAATAAGGATAAATCATAATTTGAATATATTATTCCCAAGAAAACTAAGCCTAAATTAGCAATAAATCCGTATCCACCTGCCAAACCATCTAGACCATCGATCCAATTTAAGGCATTAATGCATCCTGAAATCCATAGAATTGTTATTAAAAGGCTTATAAGATCAGGGAGACTTACATCCATAGATAAAAAAGGGAAATAAATCTCTTTAATTTGTATTCCCATGGACCAACAAAAAATTGATAAAAGTATCTGTATTACAAGTCTTAAGTAGGGAGATAAAGAAAAAACATCATCTATAAAACCTATAAGAAATGCACATACTATGGCAAATATTAAAATTATAAATTTACTTGAAATTAATATATCTTGGGTAAAAGCAAATAATATGATTAATATTGCACTTAAAACTATTGCGAATATTATTCCAAGACCTCCTATTCTAATAAGTGGTTTTTTTTGATTTTTACGAAAATCAGGATAGTCCTTAGTGTTCCACTTCTCCCCCAAAGAAATAACTTTTGGAATAAATAAAAAACTAATTAAACAGGATATTGTGAGTAAACTGATATCAATAACTAATATATTCTGCAATTTTTATAAATAATAAAATTTTAATTTAATTATAATTTATCAACCTTAGAGTAGATAAATTATAATTTAAAGAAAATTTGAATATATAAATACATACTTTTAAATAAATTTTGCAAAGAATTTCAACTTTATCTCAATATAAATTGCTATTAACTAACTTATGAAAACTATAAAATGTTAAAACTTTAAATATCTCATAGTACTTTTAAAAGCTTATTTAAGAAAGTTACTTTTATATTATCCGAAAGTGAATAGTTAATTTTTTGGCTTTAAAAAAATATGAAATTAATAAATTTCCTATAAATTACTAGCTAAAAGATATGCCCCTTTAATTGGTAGAGTTTGATTTGGAGAAGGTAAAAGAATAAAGATTTTTGTATTCACTTTTTTTTTCCAAACTCGATCAATTTTTCTGCTCTCTTTTGCCAGGTGAATTTTGTAATAAAATCGTTAAAACCATTATTTGATAAATACCTAGCAAAATTTTTATTATTTACGAGTTTATTAACTTGTTTCGACCATGCCTCAACATTATTACATTCTACCAAAATACAATTTTTTTCATGTTTTAATACTTCCTTTAAAACTGGCAAATCTGAAGCTATCAATGGAACTCTAGAAGATAAGTATTCAAACATTTTCATTGGGGACATCCATTTTGAAGTGTCGTAAATTTCTTTACTTAGAAAAACTTTTTTTTGATATGGCATTAACAATAAATCGCAAAGTAACATAGCCTCTCTAGATTCTATATATGGTAAGAAACCAAGGAATTTTAAGTTTTTTATTTTATTTTCGGCCTTTTTTTTATTGATTAATTCAGTATTGCCTCCTGCCACTATAAAAATAATATTAGGGTTAATTAAAGCAATTCCCTCTATTATTTCTATACCTCTGCCTTCATATAAATGTCCAAAATATCCAACGACAGCTTTATAATTTTCTTTTTGAATTGTAAATTTTTCTTTTAGTAATTTTATTTTGAGTTGATCAGTAATTTTTCTATTATTCAATATTAAATTATTAGCCGCATCATGTAAAACAAGATTGTTTTTTAATATTAAATTATGATGAACCTCTAAATGATGCTTTAATTTAGAAGAAATAGTTATGGTTTTAATGTACCTTGATTTTAAAGCTTGCGATTGAATAAATTTTCTGAAACCAAATTCTAAAAGATGAATCTCATATATAGTTCTTTTTTTTAGTAAGTTAGAAAATATAAATGAGGCATAAAGATTTCTTGATATAATTAGATCAAATTCACTTTTATTTGCATTAAAGACTGCAATTAAACCAATAAAGAAATTAATTCCAAAACGAAAATATTTCGGCAGTGTAATTAATTTAACTTTTTTAAAACTTAGTTGAAAACTTTCCCTTACAAATTTATAAATATCATTTTTTACTAAAAAATTTGTATGGCAAATTAAAGTTACTTCATTATCTAATGATAATGCATCACATTGATTTATCACATGAATAGAGTTAGCTGCCCTTGATGGGATAGTTGATGGAGATATATATAAAATTTGCATCTTATTGTAGATAATTCTTTTTAAATATTTTATAGCAATACTCTTCGGTTCTTTCCATAGCATTAATAGAGGCTCCTCCGAGATGGGGTGTTAAGCTTAGTCGCAAAGGGTTTTTTTCTGAGAAATCTTTTAATTTATTGAGATTAGATAATGTCTCAGGATTTGGATTATGCTCATATTCAAAAACATCTAATCCAGCGCGGAATTCTTTTTTATTTAATAAGTGTTTATAAATATCAATTTCATTAACTATTCCTCCTCTTGAAGTATTTATTAAAATACCATTATCTTTCATTAAATTTAATTCTTTAGATCTAATCAAATTGTTAGTTCTCTTGGTATGTGGAACATGTATAGATATAATTTTGCAAATTGATAAAAGCTCATCAAGTTCTAATCTTTCAAAGTTTTTGTGCTTTATTTCGCAATTAATGTCATAAAAATATATTTTTGAAGAAAAGCCTAATAATATTTTACCGATCATGCTACCCAACCTACCAAGTCCTATTATTCCAATTTTCTCACCATATAGATCCTCCCCAATATAATTATTTCTATGCCATTGCTTTTCATAATTAACTTTATTTATAGTTGAATAGGCTAAGATTTTTCTGGAAAGTGATAATATATGCCAAATTGTGATTTCACTTGTAGGGGTAATTGAATTTAAAAAATTAGTATGACCTTTTAAACTTATAAATATGATTTTTTTAAGATTTAAATAATTAAAATCTACATGGCTTTCTCCTGTAGCAGGAGAAATGATGTATTTGAGGTTAGTATAAGGAAATAGAAATTCTTTATTTAAGATAAAATTTAATCTAGAAAAAACAACCTCTACTTTCTCGTATTCAATTTTTTTTAAATTCAAACGACCTAATTTAACTAAATAATCTTTTGAAAGATCATTAATTACTGATTTTGAGAAATTTAGAGGCTCCAATATTAAACATATCTTTTTACTCATTTGATAAGTTCTTTATTATTTCTTACGGAAGGCAATTACGATTGCATGGCCTGTTTCTTCATCACAAGACCATGGGTTTTTTTTGTATAAAACTCTCCTTATATTTAAATAAGTTTGCATTAATATCACGTTAATTTTCTCAATATAACTTGGGCATAAAGTAAACGGGAAGTCTAGTGAGGGACTTATCATTGGGATTGAATATGCTCCATTTGCTATAAATCTATCTATTTTTTCAAAAGGAATATATTTTTTATAATCTTCAATCTTATATTTAGTTCTGTAGACGGGATCTTTTAAGAATGTTTTTCCTTTCTTTATTAAAAATAATGTAAGCAATTTATTAATTACTCTAAAGTAGTTTTGAATATTGGCATTTTTTTTTGGAACAATATAATTAATTACCCAGCCACCTCTCTTTGTCACTCTAATTTTTTCTTCCATAACTTTTGTAGGATTATCAAAATGCTCTAGAAGTCCAATGCTTGCGACTACATCATAACTGTTATCTTTATAAGGCAAATTTTCGGCATCTCCAACTTTAAATTCAGCATCAAGCTTATTTTTAGTAAATATTTCTTTAGCAACATTTATTGCTTTTTCAGATGTATCAACTAGGTCGCATTCCCAACCATATTGTGAATAATAGGCACTCAAAGAACCTCTTCCGCAACCTACTTCAAGGAATTTTGGTTTTATTAGAAATTTATCAATACTTCCATGAATTTCAGAAAAATAATTGAAATGTGATTTAAATGCTAATTGAACTTGATTTTTTGATTCGTATTTAGACCAATGAATGTAATGAGCTTCTTTTCTTGTTTTCCAAGAAGTGTCAAAAGACTTTTGGCTTCCTTTTTTAAAATTTGATTTCATGGAATTCTTTTTTTATTGAAAATTGATGAGATGAAATTGATTCTGAAATTATTTCAGAAGATTTTCCCTCTCCATAAAGATTAGACCTTTCTAATCTTTTCTTGTTTAATTGTATCTCTATTCCTTTCTTGATCTCATTCATATCATGGGAGCAATCATAATTATTATGAGATCTTTCTCTGTTGTTCTGTCTATCACCAATATTTATATTTGCTATACCAAGTGCACTGCATTCTCTTATACCTGAGGATGAATTGCCTATTAATAATTTGGATTTTATCAAAAGGTGTATAAAGTTTTCTGGGTTGAAATTTCTAAAAAATCTAATTTTATTTTTCGAATTATTTTTGATTTCTCTTAATCTTTTTGATATTATATCTGAACCTGCATCAACGTTTGGCCATAGCCATGCAACTTGCATCTTTTGATCTATTACAGCTTTAACTGTCTCTTCTATTTGATTTAGGGTTGATTCATAACTTGTTGTGACAGGGTGCTGTAATACAACTAAAAATTCCTTATCCCATTCTATATCATATCCTGAACCTCCAAATTTTTTAAAAAGATTTAAATCTGGGTCGAAATTTTTTTCAGCCTCCAATGCTAAATCTATGCTGGGACATCCAGAAAGAATAATATTTTTAGGGTTTTCTCCCATTTGGATAATATTTTTCTTTGCTGCTTTTGTGGAAGGAAAATGTAAATGAGCCAATTTTGTAATTGAATGCCTCACTGATTCATCAATAGAACCTGTTAATTCGCCTCCTTGAGTATGAGCTAATGGTATATTCATATAGCTTGCTGCAATAGCAGTTGCTATTGTTTCATATCTATCGGCAATTGTTAACACTAAATCTGGTTTTGAATAATCAAAAATATTGCTTAATTCAATAATTGCTAATCCTGTACTTTTAGCCATCTCTGTTGGTGTATCACCTTCAATTATGAAAGAGGCCTTATAAACTTTTGGGAATAAATCTTTTATCTGGTCTATTACTTTTCCATATTTATATAAAAGAGCAGATCCAGCCGCAATTATCTCAACTTCAATATTGTCATATTCTTTCAAAATTAAAGCTGTACTTCTAATTCGTGCAAAATTTGCTCTGCTTGCAATTACAATACAAATTTTTCTTTTCTTAGTCATTTAAAAAATCTTCTTTATTTAGTAAGTATTTTGAGTCATAATCTTTCGATAGTACTGAATTAATAACTTTTCTCCTATCTTTAAATGAGATTCCGCCATAGGGTTTTTTCATGATTATATCTGATTCTTTGATGATATGACCTTTGGGTAAATTTCTATTAAGACAAATGCTGCGTCCGAAAATTTGTTTCATATGTTTAATGTATCTACTATTTTCTCTATTCTCAACATTTTTAACATCACCCATTGATTCATAATAAATATCTCTAAATTTTTTTATTTCCTCTAATTCACTAAATATTAAACTTGATTTTGAATCAGGACCAAACATTTCTCTAGAAAAAGCACAATGTACTTCCAATAATTGGGCTTTGTTAGCTATGGCAGCCATTCCAACTTGAAAATTACCAGAATGGTCACTGTATCCAACAGGAATACCAATTAAATTTTTTAAGTGTTCAATTGTCGAAAGATTTAAATCCTTAATTTCACAGGGATAAGCACTATGACAATGTGTTAGAGAAAGGGTTTTTACTCTTCCTAACAAGTAATTGGAAATCTCAACAGTTTCATTAATCGTAGACATTCCACTACTCATGATGACATTATCTGTCTTGTCAAGATAGTCGATTAATTCTTGATTAAAAACCTCACCAGAACCAAGTTTTAAAAAGTCAATTTTTAATTCTCGACATATATCAACGGCTTTCTTGGAAAATGGAGAAATACCAATTTTAAGATTTAACTTTTTTGATAATGAAACTATATATTCCCATTCGGAAATAGAAAATGATGTTCGATCCCAATAATTAAATCTAGTTTTGTCAACGTAAGAGAATGATATTCTAAATTGCTCATCCAAAGTAGATTCTTCGTTAGCTATGTGCATTTGAAATTTTATCGAATCGAACCCTGCTTTTGCTACTGAATTACATAAGCTTTCTGCCATACCAACTGACCCCTCATGGGTTTGTCCTATTTCTGCAATTAAAAAACACTTTTCATTCATTTTTTTTAAATGCTTTTTGAGGTACTAATCAAAATCATAAGCTCTTTTGGTTCTTAAAAATAATAATTAAGGTAATTAATTCAAATTAAATTTTTAAAAAGATTATATCTATTATATAAATCGTACCTAGATAATCCAAAATTTTTACTTAAGTTAGCTCACAAAGAGAGTTTTTTTAGAGGTTTTTGTTTTTTGATTTAAGATCAGAATTTAATTCTATTACTTTATTAAGTAATTAACTTAAATTAACTTTTATCGCAATAAATTCTCTAATGTTTGACTTGATTGGATTCATAATCGGTATTTATTTAATTATTTTTTTTTTTTTTGCAGGAACCCCAGCATAAATAAATCCCCCATCAAGAGAATTTATGACAACGCTTCCAGCAGCAATTACAGTCCCGTCCCCTATCTTTACTCCAAGAAGAATAGTTACATTTGATCCTATATAAACATTGCTTCCAATAACAACACCTTTATATTTTTCTCCTCTTTCAATAATTGGTTTGTCTAATTTTTGATCGAGTATGTGCTCAGCGGTATGTATCGTTAGATTTGATCCTATTTGAACATTTGAGCCAATTATCAATTCTTTATATAAAAATAATGATGCATTTCTACTAATACCTGAATTCTCTCCTATAGTTAAAAGCCTTGGATTTGTAATGAATAAATTGCTTCTTAGGTAAGAATTTTTTCCAATTTTTGCTCCAGATAATCTTAATAAGATTACTCTGGAAGATTCAAATATATCTGATAAAAATGTATATCTTGTTCCTTTAACACCAAAAAGAAGACTTACTAAATGAAAAAATTTATTTATAAAAAGTTTCATAAAAGATCTTTTATTTGCTTTTGAGTATTTATCAAAGATTCAATCATAGGATTAAAATAACCTATTGACAATTCCAAGCATGAAAGAGGAATAATTTTATTTCTTTTTAGAATATTACTTATGATATTTTCTTCTATTAAAGTACTACACAAATGAGAATGTAAAATTGTAATTTCCCAATCATGATATTTTTTTATTTTGAAATTTATTCTAAATTTATCTTCTAATTTGATTTTTTTATGCATAATGTGAGAATAAATAGTTTTAGAATATTCATCTCTTAATTTACATTTTAAATTTATATTTTTTTTGTTTTGGTTAATAAAACTTTCTCCAACGAATTCATCAGCTATAAACAATTCGCAAGAAAATTTTTCTTTAAGTTTAAGTAATTTTGCTATGGTGCAATATATTTGATCTAAAAAATTTGTAATCACTAAATTGATTTTTATATTAGAAAAAGGATTAAAAATTTTAAGAAATTTTGAAATTTTTATCATATAACGTATCCTTCTTGAAAAGAGTCTTAAAGCGAAGTTTCTAATAGTCCCATTATTATCTATTTCAAAAATTAATCTTTCATAAGAAAAGTTACTTGAATTTACTTTAATTTTAAATATTCCATCATTCCATTTCTCCCATCTATTAGATGTTGCGTATCCAATATTTACTTTTGGATGGGTTGCTACTTTGAAAGTATGATTATTCTCTAGTAATCTTTTACCATTAACAAGTATGTTTGGAAGTAATTGGTGAAAACCTATGGTTCCATTTGATAAGAGACAGTAATCATATTCCTCAATAAAGTTTTTAGGTTGATTAATTTTATTATATTCAATAATTATTTTTTTATTTTGACAATTTATAGAAATAATATTGCAATTTTCATAAAGATCTATGTTTGATCTTTTAACTAGTTTTTGTATATATTTTTTTCCTCTTTTAGGATTATCTAGAACTATAGTTTTTTGGAAAATAAAATCATCTTCATATCTTGTATCGTTTAGTAGACTTTCAATATCACTTTTAAAGAATCTTGAAATAATTTCTAAATTACTTTTTGAAATTTTGTTTTCTGGATATTTTCTTACTAATCCACCAGTCCAAAGTTCAGAAGTTCCTCCAATCCCTTCATTTATTGAAGTTGATTTATTACCATTAACTATCGCATTTCTAATTATAATATTTTTATCTACAGATAATTTAGAGTTTCCTTTTTCAAATAGAGTAATATTTTTTCCTTTGAGCATTTCAGTAGCAAGAATGCCTGATAAAGATGAGCCGATTATTGCTATTTTCACTATTTTTTAAAAACTATTTTAATAAATGAGAATAATAAACCTTTAAAACTTAAAAGACTTTCTATATTAATCAAAATTACATTATTAAATAGTTTACTAGCTTGTTTAATAACTATGTCATTTTCTGAATTACTCGAAATAAAATCGAGATTATATTTTCTCTTATAAAATCTAATTCCAAAATTATTAAATATTTTATTGGCTTTTTCAAGTTCTTGACAATCTTTAAATCTAATAAGAATACTCTTACAAGCATTAGAAAAATATTTGGTCCCCTCGTTACTAAACTCTCCTTTCAAATTATTTTTTTCTAAAAATAACTTGAATAATGTATATAAATAATTAATGAGCTTATTTTGAATACTTATAAACTTCAAATCAATTAAGCCAACGCATGAACCTAGAGGGTTAATCCTGCCTTTTATTCCATATCCATTTTGATCATAATTTTCTCTACATTTAATATTATTAACATTGCTAGATTCGCATTTATCTATAAATTTATTTTGACATAAATAAAAAAGAGATTCCCTATAAATTTCTTTATTATTACAACAAATAGCACCCCCCTCAAATGTACTGATACCTTTGGCATTTTGAAAACTATAAC
>QCSC01000021.1 GCA_003211655.1 Prochlorococcus sp. AG-469-F22
TAAATTAATAAAATCTATAACATAACCCTTTGTAATTCTATCAATCCCGTTTCCTATCGTACCTGCTAAAATAAAGCTATAACTAATTAAATCTGGATTCCTTAAATTTTTTTTATATAAAATAAAATATAATAAAAACAATGTTATTATTGTACTTAGTGTGGATAAAAAAATTCTGTTACCATTTAAAATATTAAATGCTGCTCCATAATTTTTCACGAAATCAATACTAAAAAATAAAAGATCTTTATTTATATAAGATGTATGATTTAATTCGATAATATGTTTTGTAAATTGATCAGATAAAATAATTAAAATAGATAATAAAATATAATAAAATCTATTTTTTTTTATATTTAACATCATCTTTGATATCTGTTCTTATTGAAGATCTTAAACAGTACAGTAATAGGTGTGATCATTAATAAATGATATCCAATTTTTCCTAATGAATATTTTGAAATATTGTATAAGAGTATTTCCGATTGTTTAATATTTAAAAATAGAATGCAGTTATAAATTATACCTATAAGATGCATACTAAATATTCCTAATATTCCAAATTTTAAAAGGTCATAATATTTAATCATTTGCTTTCTTTTATTTAAAATATCTATTATTTTGATTAATGGATACATTCCTAATAAATAACCAAAATTTGGAGTTAATAAATATCCTAATGAACCTCCCTGGTCAAATACTGGAATAAAAAACAAACCAATTATTAAATAGATATTAAATGCTTTTATTACTATTTTACCGTTAAATATTAAGGTAATTATGACGATTGAAGGTAATTGCCATGTAATAGGCATTTCAAATGTCCCAATAAGTTTATTAGTAAAAGGAATAGAGAAAAAAACAGGAATAAATGTAGAAATTATAATTATTTGGACACTTATAAATACCTCAATAAGTTTACTAACATTTAGCATTTACTAATAAAGATTTACAAACTTCTTAGAGCAACAATTGGATCTAATTGTGAGGCTCTTTTGGCTGGTAACACTCCAAAGATTAATCCTATTGAACCTGAAATAATCATTGTTGACAAAGTTGTTGTTATTCCTACCGAAGCTGGCAACGGAGTTATTACTCCTAGAAGAAATACCCCTGTCAAACCAGTAGTTGTTCCAACCAAACCTCCAATAGTAGATAAAATTAAAGCCTCAAATAAAAATTGTATAAGAATATCTGATTGTTTCGCTCCTATTGCTTTCCTTAAACCAATCTCCTCAGTTCTTTCACTTACAGAAACAAGCATTATATTCATTATTCCTATACCTCCCACAATAAGAGACACAGCACCTATACCTGCCAATAAAAATGTAAGACCACTTGTAATGTTTGTTACGATATTTAATGCATCTTCTTGAGATCTAACTGCAAAATCATCGTCCCTTATGATTTTATGTCTTTGACGCAATAAGTTTGTAATTTGGAACTTTGCAGCACTAGTTTTGTTTTTATTAGTAGCCTCTACACTTATAAAACTTAAGCTAACTCCATAGGTAGGATCTTTTCCACTTATTCTATTAACCATAGTAGTAAGAGGTATATATGCATTTTTATCTTGATTGCTACCAAAGACAGCACCTTTAGGTTTCAAAATTCCAATTATTTCATAGGTATGATCTTTAATTCTTATTTTTTCTCCAATTACAGTGTTTTCCTTAAAAAAATCTTCCTTTAGATCAGGTCCAATTACAACAAAACTTCTAGCTGAATTTACGTCACTTTGGGAGATAAATCTTCCTTCATCTACCTCAAAACTTCTTACGTCAAGAAATTCAGGAGTAACCCCAGCAATTGAAATATTTAGGCTTTTTGAATTTGATTGAACAATTTCATTTGCAGAGATTTGTGGTGCAACTTTTTTAACACTCGGAACTTGATTGTTAATTGCAATTGAATCTTCTAAAACAAGATTTTTTGGAAATGATATACCTCTTCTTCGCGTATCGTTATTGCCTGGAACAATAAATAAAACATTTGCACCTAAATTACTTAATTGATTTTTGGCAAGAGTTTGAGCTCCTCTTCCTAATCCTACAAGTGTTATTACTGATGCATTACCTATTATTATTCCAAGCATAGTAAGAGAACTTCTTAATTTGTTAGAAACTAAAGTCTTACCAGCCATATTAAAGGCTTCTTTAAGAGATATATTCCTAGACATACTTATATTTATCTAGTGCATCCTCATCGTCTTCTATCTGCCCCATATAAACAACTCCTTCATTGAGTTGTAATGTTATTAAATCCCCGTTCGATACAAGATTGTCAATAGCAGATAAATTACAAATAGTGGATATCTTAATATTATTTTTTTTAAAAATTTTATAGCAATCATCTATATTTTCATCCGTAACTATTCCAGTTATTATCTTGGTATAAGGTAAATCCATTAAAATATTTTTTGGCACAAATAAAATTTCACCTGGAGATATCAATGATAAATCAAGATTAGTCTTTATATTTCTTGCTTTGCCAGTAACACCTAACTCCCCTATTGATATTCCTCGAGTTACCACTTTTCTTACTAATCCAACCTTTATTAGATCAGTCGAACCACTTATACCTGTTAGTGTCCCTGCAGTCTGAACTACCAGGTCTCCTTGCTTCAGAATCCCTAGTTCTTGTGCTATTTGCATTGCAATACTGAATGTTTTTGCAGGTCTATCGTCATTTTTGACTAATAAAGGAGTCACTCCCCATACTAACTGCAATCTTCTCGCGACACTTCTCTCTGTCGTGGTGGCAAGAATAGGAGTAGGAGGTCTGAATTTACTTACATTTCGGGCTGTTGAACCAGATTTTGTTAAAGGTATTATTGCCCCAGCATCAAGTTGTCTAGCAATGTTGCTGACTGCGGCGCTTATTGCATTTGGAATAGTACTAGGAAGGTGACTATCAATTGCTTTTAGTGGATAATCACGTTCAATTCTTCTAGCAATTGTCGCCATGGTTTCAACAGCTTCTACTGGATAATCACCTACAGCTGTTTCATTTGAAAGCATCACAGCATCTGTACCATCAAGAATTGCATTAGCCACATCACTTACTTCAGCACGAGTTGGTCTTGGATTTGATGCCATTGAGTCAAGCATTTGTGTGGCGGTAATAATGGGGATCCCTAGTGTATTTGCTTTTCTAATTAACTCTTTTTGTAAAAGAGGGACTTCTTCTGCTGGCATTTCAACTCCTAAGTCTCCTCGTGCAACCATAACCCCGTCACACAAGGGTAATATTGAATCTATTTGATCTATTGCTTCAAATTTTTCAATCTTGGCTACAACAGGAATTGAATGACCATTCTTATTTATTAAATTTTTTATTTCATTAATATCAGATGGATTTCTTACAAAACTCAGAGCTATCCAATCAACACCAGCAGTTAATCCAAATTCAAGATCTGCTATATCTTTATCAGTTAAAGCTTTAACAGATAATTGTACATCTGGAAAATTTACACCTTTGTTGTTAGAAAGGACTCCTCCAACAGTTACTTTACACTCTAATAAATTATTTCCTATATCAACCTTTTCAACAATCATTTCAATTTTTCCATCATCTAACAATATTCTTTTTCCTGAAGTTACTTCCTGGGCAAGTTTGTTGTAGGTAACATTAGCTATACTTTTTGTACATTCAACTTTATTAGAAGTTAATGAGAATTTATCTCCTTTTTTTACCTTTACAGGACCATCTTTAAATCTTCCTAATCTTATTTTAGGACCCTGAAGATCCTGAAGTATTCCAATATCTAGATCTAGCTTTTCAGAAACTTTTCTTATCGTTTTTATTCTTTCTTGATGATCTTTATGATCGCCATGAGAAAAATTTAATCGAAATGTTGTTACTCCAGCCTTTATAAGATCAGTAATAATTTCTTCTGATTGAGTAGCTGGTCCAATCGTTGCAACAATCTTGGTTCTCCTTTTTAAATCTATATTCGACATATATAAATAATATTGCTAGATATAAGTAAATTTAACATACATAAAGTTAGTTATTTAATCTATGGATTTTAAAACTTATCAGAAGCAAGCTCGCTTAACAGCCCAATATCCAAATTTAGGCTCAAACAATATTTATCCAACACTAGGATTAGTTGGCGAAGCTGGTGAAGTTGCAGAAAAAGTAAAAAAAGTAATTAGAGATAAAAAAGGTATTTTTGACGAAGAATCTAAAAAAGGGATAAAAAAAGAGTTAGGTGATGTTTTATGGTATTTATCTAATCTTTGCAACGAATTCAATTTCGAATTAGAAGAAGTTGCTTTACAAAATTTAGAAAAATTGAAGTTAAGAGCAGCTAAGGGTAAAATTTCTGGTTCCGGAGATGATCGTTAAATTTTAACCATATCCTAAGCTGGCATATTGAAGATTAGTAATAAGGTTTTGGATAACATTAAGGAGTAGAAAAGCTAACAACGATGAAATATCAAAGCCACCAATTGGAGGAATTATGCCTCTAAATATATTCAAATATGGGTCTGTTATTGACGTTAATGCTGATAATATCCCATTACTCCAATCTATCCCAGGAAACCATGTTAGTAATATCCTAATGATCAAAATAAATGAATAAATTGATAAAGTTTGACCTAAAACAGCAAAAATCTCAGACAACATTATTTTCAAGTGGTTTAGCTAATTGTAACATTTACTTTTTATTGCCGCCTATTTTTGATAAATATTCATTGCTTACAGCAAAAGTTTGAAAAAATTTTTCAGATAATGATAGCCAATAAGATCTACCATCTTTTTGCTTACGTTTAATAATAAATTTTTTATTTGTTAATTCCTTTATATGGTCGTAGGCTCCAGACCCTCTTAAAACTATAAGATCTGATTGTAGTATTTTTTTCTTAATTGCAATTGTTGCAAGTGTCCTTAATTCTGATGTTCTTAATTCAGATGGTAATAAATCTTCCACAAATTCATTAAGAATTGATTTTAACTCTAGACAATAACAACTATTAATTTCATTTAATTCTATTGCAGATTTTGTGTTTGAGTATTTTTCCTTTAATTCTCTTAATGCCTTGTCAATAGAATTAATATCCGCATTAGTAATTTCTGAAAGATTCTTTTTTGATATTGGTCTACCTTTAAGATAAAGAACAGCCTCAACTCTTGTAACCAAAGTTATATCGGTTAATTTTTTAGTAATTAGATCAGCTTGATTAATTTTTTTAATACCTAATTCTATCCCAAGTTACCTTATTTTTAATCAGATGCACCAAGGAATAATTTATATGTTTGATTATTAGTTTCGTCCCAGTATTTATATCCTAAGAATTCAACAAATTTGTTCCAGTAATTAATTTCACCACTATCTATTAATACTCCTATGACAATTTTTCCTACATCAGAACCATGATTTCTATAGTGAAAGATGCTTATTGTCCAATTTGATTTCATATTTTTTAGAAAATTTATTAATGCTCCTGGCCTTTCTGGAAACTCAAATCTATAAAGCAATTCAATATATTTTGATTTTTTTAGTTCAGTGAATTTTTGAGGCAAACGACCACCTACCATATGTCTTAGATGATTTTTAGATAATTCATCATTACTTATATCTATAAAAGGATAATTTGATTTCCTAAATTCTTGTAAAAGTTCTTCTTTATCAATTACTCCATTAACCTCGATTCCCACAAATATTTGAGCATTAACTGAATTGGACATCCTATAGCTAAATTCCGTTAAATTTCTATTATTTAACAAACTACAGAAATTAATTAAGCTTCCTGCTTTTTCTGGTATTTCAACAGCAAACATTGCTTCTTTGTACTCTCCAAGTGCAGATCTTTCTGCTACAAATCGTAGTCTTTCGAAATTCATATTTGCCCCACATGCGATAGCAATCATATTTTTATTTTCGTATTTTGATTCAAATATATCCTTTTTCATTCCCGCAATAGATAGAGCTCCAGCTGGTTCTAGGATTGATCTGGTATCTTCGAAAACATCCTTAATAGCGGCACATATTTCATCAGTATTTACAGTTATCATTCTGTCGATATATTTTCTTCCGATTTCAAAGGTTTTTTCTCCAACTTTTTTTACTGCTACGCCATCAGCAAACTGACCAACTGATGCTAATTCTATTAATTTTGAATGTTTTAGGGATTTAGTCATCGCATTAGCATCTTCAGGCTCTACACCAATTATTTTTACTTGGGGCCAAATTTTTTTTATGTATATAGAAATACCAGCTATTAAACCTCCTCCTCCAACAGCAACATATATTGCTGCTGGTGGTTCATTTACTTGTTGTTCTAGTTCAATGGCGATTGTCCCTTGGCCAGCTATTACTTCAGGATCATCGAATGGATGAATAAAACATAAATTATTTTCTTCACTAAGACGTAATGCTTCCTTATAGGTTTCATCATAATTATCACCGAATAATATAACAGTTGCTTTTAGATTTCTTACAGCATCTACTTTTACTAAAGGTGTAGTTATTGGCATTAATATAGTTGCGCTACAATTTAATTTCAATGCACTTAGCGCTACTCCTTGTGCGTGATTACCAGCACTTGATGTTATGACTCCATTCTTAAGTTGTGATTGAGGTAATTGCCTCATTTTGTTAAAGGCGCCTCTTATCTTAAAAGAAAATACATCTTGAAGATCTTCTCTTTTCAAATAAATATTGTTTTTAAGTGCTTTACTTAAATTATTTGCCTTTTCTAAAGGTGTTTTTTTTGCTACTTCATAAACTTGAGCCTGAAGTATTTTTTTTAAATAATCTTCCATATTTATATTTTTAGCATTAAATATTAATCTAATAAAACATTACATAATCTATTTTGAAAAAATTACTCAATTTGCACCTTAACGTTTTAGATTATATAAGTAAATATTTTTAAATAATGCTTTTAAGTGAGTTAAGCCATCCAAATCAATTACATGGTTTAACCGTATCACAGTTAGAGGAAATTGCCTCTCAGATTAGAGAAAGACATTTGGAGGTTGTTTCAACAAGTGGAGGACATCTAGGTCCTGGACTCGGAGTAGTTGAATTAACACTTGCTTTATATCAAACATTAGATCTGGATTTTGATAAAGTTGTATGGGATGTAGGTCATCAGGCTTATCCTCATAAATTAATTACTGGACGTTTCAATGAATTTGATTCTTTACGTCAAAAAAAGGGTATAGCTGGTTATCTAAAACGCTCCGAAAGTAAATTTGATCATTTTGGAGCAGGTCATGCTAGTACTTCTATTTCAGCCGCTTTGGGAATGGCAATAGCAAGAGATGTAAAAGGTGAAAATCATAAATGTGTTGCTGTTATAGGAGATGGAGCATTAACTGGTGGAATGGCTTTAGAAGCGATAAATCATGCAGGGACTCTGCCTGAAACTCCTTTTTTAGTAATATTAAATGACAATGACATGTCTATATCTCCACCAGTTGGAGCACTTTCAACTTATTTAAATAAGGTCAGATTAAGTCCGCCTCTACAATTTTTATCAAACAGTGTTCAAGAAAGTGTTAAAAATATTCCTCTTATAGGCAAAGATTTACCCGAAGAACTAAAAACTATAAAAGGAAGCGTGAGAAGATTAGCTGTTCCAAAAGTTGGTGCAGTATTTGAAGAACTTGGCTTTACATATATGGGGCCAATTCAAGGTCATGATATTTCCAATCTTATTAATACTTTTAATGCTGCCCATAGATTAAAAAAACCAGTACTTGTACATGTTGTTACAACAAAAGGAAAGGGATATCCATACGCAGAAGCAGATCAAGTTGGTTATCACGCGCAATCGTCCTTCAATTTAACAACTGGAAAATCTATTCCATCAAGTAAACCTAAACCAGTCAGTTATAGTAAAATATTTGGCCAAACTCTTTTAAAAATTTGTGAACAGGATAGTAAGGTAATTGGCATAACAGCAGCTATGGCTACTGGAACTGGTCTTGATTTGTTGCAAAAAAATATTCCTGAACAATATATAGATGTTGGGATAGCTGAGCAACATGCTGTAACTCTTGCAGCTGGTATGGCATGTGATGGACTAAAACCAGTAGTTGCTATTTATAGTACCTTCCTTCAGCGTGCTTTTGATCAGCTAATTCATGATGTAGGTATTCAGAATCTTCCTGTATCTTTTGTTTTAGATAGAGCAGGGATTGTGGGTGCTGATGGTCCTACTCATCAAGGTCAGTATGACATTAGTTATATGAGATCAATACCAAATTTTGTCTTGATGGCACCAAAAGATGAAGCTGAACTTCAGAGAATGTTAATTACATCAATTAATCATAATGGACCTACGGCATTACGTATTCCCAGAGGTTCAGGACGAGGTGTTGCAGTTATGGACGAAGGATGGGAACCTTTAAAAATTGGCGAAGGTGAAATTTTAGAAGATGGAAATGATATTCTTATAATTGCTTATGGATCTATGGTTTCTTCAGCTATTGAAACCTCAAAATTATTAAAAGAAAAAAATATAGAATCTTGTGTAGTTAATGCAAGGTTTGTAAGACCTCTTGATAAAGATTTAATACTACCACTAGCAAATAGACTTAAAAAAGTTGTAACGATGGAAGAGGGTACTTTAATTGGAGGCTTTGGTTCAGCAATTGTTGAATTATTAAATGATAATGATATGCATATTCCTGTGTTAAGAATAGGAATACCTGATGTATTAGTAGACCATGCATCTCCCGATCAAAGCAAAGAACAATTAGGTCTTATGCCCAATCAAATGTCTGAAAACATTATTAAAAAATTTAAGTTATTTAGTTAAAAATAAGTTTATATATTATTTTATAAAACGCCTCTGGAAGCAAGACCCAATATAGAACCTGCTCCTAATAAATGACCTAAACAATTAGCACCTACAAAAGCACCATGACTTAATCCTCCAAAAAACCTAGCATTTGGCATCATAAAACCTTCTGTCGGTTTTCTTATTGTCGCTCTGGCTATTGCATAAGCCAAAATATTACATGCAATCATTACTACAGCACACTTTGGAGACCACTCAAAAGTTGCTGGAACAGTTGCAGCTGCAAATAATGTAGTAAGCATAGTAAAATGTTATTTTTTATATTCTCCTACATTTTGATCAATAAAACACATAATTGTAAAAGGTCTTAAGAGTTATTTACTTCTAACCGATTTAACATCTTTATAAAACCTAGTAAAATGACGAAATCACTCAAGGTCAAGAAGAATTCTGCGGACCCATGAAGAACGTCAACCTCAACAAGAGTTCTGTGATAGTAAGTAAGAGAAAATATCGAAATTACTATGGTTATAAATACAAATAATACAGTTAAAGAAAACCCAATTTTGATTAATTTATTTAATGACTTTATCTTGTATAAATAATATAAGAAAATCGAATATGGAATTATAGATGTTGCAAATAAGGCTGTATTATCAAATGTTGATAAGAAATTTAGAAATCTTAAAAAAAAATCATTCATAGGATTCTGTTCTTTTATAAATTGCAATAGTAGCTATTGCTAATGTTGAGTTCCCTAGAAAAGTGAAAATCCCTTGAAGGGTAACTAACCCATATAATTCAGGTTGATTATCAAAAATATGCCAAGTAATTGCACACATGGCTCCAATTAAATTAGGTATCATTGAGAGACTTAACCAGTAATAAAGCTTGAGTTTTTTAAAGTTACTAATTTTGTTTATTATAAAAATTGCATAAATCCATTCTATAACTGAGCTGATATGAATTAACCAAGTACCAAATGAAAGTTCGTGCAAAATATTTATATGTTTTTCTTTAAGATATTAAGTACTTCTTTTGCATGATTGATTGGTAAAACACTTATCCATCGGTATTTTATTTCTCCCTCTGGTGAAATCAAAAAAGTATTCCTATCGGAATAAGGAGGAATCCAGGAACCATATTTTGCACTAATAATTCCATTGGGGTCGGATAATAATGTGTAATTTATTGATTTTTCACTGCAAAAACTGTCGTGAGAATCTTGATTGTCGGCACTTATTCCTATTATTTCAGCATTATATTTAGAAAAGTCGTTTTTTAATTGAGAAAATCCTTTAGCTTCTAGAGTACACCCAGCGGTAAAATCCTTAGGATAAAAATATAAAACTATCCATTTACCGTTTAATTCATTCGAATCCCATATTTTTTTTGATTTAATACTCTTGTTTATTCCCTCTAAATGGAAACTAGGAGCTGAATCTCCTATCTCAGGAGCATAATCAAAAGCAATTGCAGATTTAAGATTAAAAAATAACGATATTAATATTACAAGAAGGCCAAATAAACTCTTCATCAAAATCAGAACTTATTAAGATTCACTCCATTTGTTTTGGCAACCTTATCTAAACCAACCTTTTGTATTGATTTTAATGCCTTAGTACTAATTTTAATGTTTATCCACTTTTTACCTTCTTGCCACCAAAGTCTCCTTTTTTGAAGATTTACTTGTTGTAATTTCTTAGTACGTATATGCGAATGGCTAACAGCCATTCCATTATTAGCTTTTGCACCTGTCAACTCACATACTCTAGACATATTATTTGGAGAATATATTTATTAACTTTAACACACTACTTATGTTGATGTTTTAAGTAAATCTGAAATTAAATCGGCATTATTATTTTGCAAATTTATAATTTGTTCTTGATCTAATCCTCCTACACTTAATTTCGCCATGTCATAAACATGATTAGCAATTTTTGATGCTAATGGATTTTCAACAGGGGCTTGTTTATCAAGAATAATTTTATTACCAGTTATTTTATTTAATCCTGCAATGAGAGGATGTTCTTTATTAATTAATAGGACGTGATATTCAGGTAATCCCGGCATTTTTTGTTCCATATATGCCCCCATATCGTTTATTCTTCTCATTTGTTCAGGTAACAATATCATTGCTGGAGGTGCATCTTTACTTTTAAGGGATTGAACTTTTACTGTTATTTTATCGTTATTTAATGCTTTAGATATAATATCCTTTAGATTTTCTGTGTTTGATTTGCCATCTTTATCAACTATTTCTTTTGATTCTTTATCTTCAAGTTCATTTATTTCAGAATCAACTCTTTGAAATTGATAATTTTCATTTTTATTTTCTATCCACGGAAGAAATTGTGCATCTATTAAAGGATCAGATTTGATTACTTCTTTGTTGTCAGATAAACAAATATTTAAAGCACTAGATTGGCCGATTACATCAGAACAATATATAATTTTTTTGGAATCGACTATGTTATTCCTGTCCTTATAATTTGATAATGTTGTGTAAAACTTTTCATTAGATTTTATAAGAGATTTATCATCGAGATATTTTTTTACGTCCTTATCAGAATTTATAATTGTCTCAAAAATAATACTATTTTCTACAAGATCAGCAAACTTTTCGTCCTCGATGGCACCTATCTTAATGAAGGCAGAAATGGAATCCCATATTTCTGTATAAAATTCAGGAGAATTTTTAATTAAATCTTTTAACTTATTAGCAATCTTTTTTGAGATGAATGATGAAATAGATCTGACTTTTCTATCAGTTTGCAAGGCACTTCTGCTTACGTTTAATGGTATGTCTGTAGAGTCAATTACACCTCTCAAGGGTAATAGATATTTAGGTACAATTTCCTTTATTGAGTCACTTACAAATACTTGATTGCAAAATAGTTTAATTTCACCTTTTTCCCAATCGGCTCTCCCAGATAATTTAGGGAAATATAAAATACCTTGTATGTCGTATGGATAATCTGTGTTTAAATGAATCCATAAAAGAGGATCTCCCTGAAACGGATATAAATATTTATATAGTTCAATATAATCTTCATCCTTTAATTCACTAGGTTGTTTTCTCCATGGAGGATTTTTCTTATTAATTGTCTCACCCTCTAATAGAACATCTATAGGCATAAAGTCACAATATTTTTTAATAAGCGATTTAATTCTCTCTGGTTCTATGAATTCTTTCTCTTCATCCATTAAATGAAGGATAACATCTGTTCCAACTGAATCTCTTTCAGATTCTTCTAGTGTGAAATTAGGTGAGCCATCGCATGACCAATTAAAAGTTTTACTATCACCTATGGCTGATTTAGTTAAAATATTGACTTTATCTGCAACCATAAAACTAGAATAAAAACCCAATCCAAAATGTCCTATAAATTCGTCATTATCTTTTTTATATTTTGTTAGAAACTCTTCAGCACTAGAAAAGGCAACTTGGTTTATATATTTTTTTATTTCTTCATCATTCATTCCAATACCATTATCTGAAATTTTTAAGATATTTTTTTCCCTATCAATTGTAATTTTTACTTGAGGTTCATCACAATTTTCACAATCCCCAGCCATTGAGGCCATTCTTCTTTTACTAATTGCATCTACAGCATTACTAACGAGTTCTCTTAAAAAGATTTCGTGATCGGAATATACAGCTTTTTTTATTATTGGGAAAATATTTTCGGTATTTATTCTAATTTCGCCTTTTTCCATTTTTAATTTGTTTTTTTCGAACTAGTAGATTTTATTTCCTATTTTAAGTTTAATCAAGTTTAATTAGGAGTATTGTCCGTACTAAAAATTTATATTGTCGTAGCTTATCTTAATTGCATCTTTTTTTTACAAAAGTTAAAGGGGAAATTTATTTAATCCATTGAATTTCAGTGCAATTATGTTCTTTCATAAGAACATTGGCTTCTGAATTTTCATTACATGGATTCAAATATAGTATTGTAATTATCCCTTTTTTTTGCAATGCTTTTTGCTCATTTATACCTTTATCTAATAAATAAGAATCTTTAAATAACAACAACACCTTCTTTTTAGTTTGAGATTTTTCAACTATCAATTCTCTTAAATTATCTATAGAAATTGTGAATCCAATTCCATTAAGTATCTTTTCATTAGGATTAAAATATCTTACTAATTCGTCATACCTTCCCCCTTTTGCAATTATAGTTTTTACATTATTATTATCGCAAATAAGTTGAAAAACTATACCTGCATATAAATTAAGATGAGGTTGATAAGTAGGATCAAGTTGTATTTTTATATTATATTTTTTTGAAATTTTTGATAAGGTATTAAATAGACAGTCAAGTTCCTCGATCACATTATTATTACCATAAACATTTTTAAGCTTTTTAAGTATGATTGCAGGTTCACCTCTTGTAAATAATAATTCCTTCAATATTGCTTTATCATTATTGTCAATATTTAATTTATCTAATGATTCTTGATCTAAATTTACCATGCATTTTTTAATCTCCTCATAATTATTATTTTTGTAATTGAATAATATTAAATTCATTATTTTTGTTGTACTAACAAGAAGAGTTAGATTACAACTATCAATTAAATTGATATTATCGATTGCATCAAATAATATATTAATCACCTCAATCTCAGGGTATTGAGTGTCATAACTAATTAATTCTATCCCGCTTTGTAAATTCTCTTGAAATTTAAAAGTATTTTTATAACTTTGTTTTTTGTTAAATACTATACCACTATTAAAAAGTCTTATTGGTCTCTTCTTATTTAATAATCTTGTGGATGTTAATTTAACAATTGATGTTGTCATTTCTGGTCTTAAACATAATGAACTATTACTTACTATTCCAATAAGTTCTTCGCTATCAATTACTTCTCTACCTTTGATTGTTTCAAGATTATTAATAAATGAAGGTGAAATTTCTTCATAGCCCCACAACTTATATACATTGTTTAAATCATTAACAATTGAGGAATTATTCCTTACATCTATTAAATTAAATTCTTTTATATCACTCATTTTAAAACGATAATTTCATTTTTAAGTGTAAAGTTGCTTATTAAGAGGAGTGACTTTGCTTAATTCCATTTTAAGCTCTTCTTCAAGTCTAGGACTGCAAGCCAATATTCTTCCCGAACTAAGATTAAATTCACCGTTAGGGTAATCAGAAACAATACCACCAGCTTCTTTAACAATAATAGCACCAGCAGCTAAATCCCATATTTCTAGACCTCTTTCCCAATATCCATCAACTTTCCCTGAGGCAACAAATGCTAAATCAACAGCCGCTGCACCTCCCCTCCTTACTCCTCTGGTTTTATGTGTTAAGTAACAAAATTCTGCATAATTATTATCTTCAGTCTCAAACCTATCATATGAAAAACCTGTTACGAGAAGACTATCGATAAGGGAATTAGCATCTGATACCATCAGTTTTTTATCATTGCAATATGAACCTTTACCGATGCATGCAGAGTAAAGTTCGTTTAAATATGGTACTGATATAGCACCTAAGATAGGATTGTTTTTATACAAAAGACCTATTGAAGTTCCAAAAAATGGATAACCGTGAGAATAGTTTGTTGTACCATCTAATGGATCAATGCACCAAGTAAGTTCCGAAGTCTTTATTAATTTTCCTGATTCTTCTGCATTAATAGAAATTTCTGGTGTTTTAATTGTTAGGTATTCCTTAATTTTCTCTTCTACTTCTAAATCTACGTTAGTAACTAAATCACCTTTTCTCCCCTTTGAAGTAATTGTTTGAATTTTATTATAATTTTTAATTAGTATTTCATTACCTATAAGAGCACTCTCTTTAGCTATGTTAGTAAGGAAAATTAAATCAATTTCTGAATTGATTTCTTTATATTCTTGAATTTCAAACATAATAATTAATCTTCCTCAAATTCCCATGGAGGAGCTTTTCTCGTTTTTCCTTTACCAAAATATTGGCCAAACTGTAAATCATAAACCTCATCATAATAGGTAGTCTCGACTTCAATATCTTCTATTACTTTCGCAACACAAAGAAGAGCGTAACCCTTATCTTTTAATTCTTGAGATACTCCCATTGCCTCTGGTTGTTCAAGCTTACCCGAAACGATTTTCACCGCACAACTTGTACAGCATCCGTTCCTACAGGAAAATGGAAGATTTAGACCTTTTTTTTCAAATTCTTTTAAGATATAATCTTGATCACTAATATTTTCCTGATATATTTTACCAGTTTCTTTATTCCTAATAGTGACTTTAAAAGTCTTTTTCAAGTAACTTTCCTCAATAAAGGGATATTAAAAGGGTAAAATGTAAATCTTAAGGAGAGGTGGCCGAGTGGTTGAAGGCGCAGCACTGGAAATGCTGTATAGGGGCAACTTTATCGAGGGTTCGAATCCCTCTCTCTCCGTTTTATTTTAATTGATAGAAATATAAAATATCAATTAGAATTTTTATTAATCAATAATTTATAAATTAAATGTATTTTATAAAAGTAGAAAAAAATAAATAAATGAATTTATTTATTTAAATAAAGTTGAAATTAATAGATTTTTATTATTATATGTAGATAACAGGGAATTTAAATTGATTAAATTATTAGTTAAGTATAACTTTTAATTAATCAAGTAATACTATGGGGCAAATAGTTGGGATTGATTTAGGTACTACTAACTCCGTTGTAGGAGTTATAGAGGCCGGCCGCCCTGTTGTAATTGCAAATTCAGAGGGTACAAGAACCACCCCTTCTATAGTTGGATTCACTAAAAACTCCGAAATTGTTATAGGTGATCAGGCTCGAAGGCAACTTGTTCTAAATCCTAAAAATACATTTTATAACTTAAAAAGATTTATAGGACGAGATTGGGATGAACTTGATGAAACAAGTATTTCTGTTCCGTATAATGTTAAATCTAATGATAAAGGTAGTGTTAGAATTCTAAGTCCATTTACAGAGCGAGAGTATGCTCCTGAGGAGTTAATAAGTTCGATAATAAGAAAATTAATTAATGATGCAGAAACTTATTTAGGAGATACGATTGATTCTGCCGTAATTACAGTACCTGCCTATTTTAATGAGTCTCAGAGACAAGCTACTAAGGATTCTGCCGTTTTAGCTGGGATAAAGGTTGATAGAATTTTAAATGAACCAACAGCAGCAGCATTAGCCTATGGTTTTGAAAAAAGCTCTTCTAATAACGTATTAGTTTTTGATTTAGGCGGAGGGACTTTTGATGTTTCTTTGTTAAGGATATCTAATGGCGTTTTTGATGTAAAAGCCACCTGTGGAGATACTCAACTCGGAGGTAATAATTTTGATTCCAAAATAGTAGATTGGATTGCTGAACGTTTTCTTGAGAAACATAAGATTGACTTAAGACGAGATAGGCAAGCCCTTCAAAGACTTACAGAGGCTGCTGAGAAGGCTAAATGTGAATTGTCAGGATTACAAAAAACTAAAATTTCTTTACCTTTTATTACCACAAGTGATGATGGGCCATTACATATTGAAGAGGAATTCGATAGGAAATTATTTGAATCGTTATCTGATGATCTTCTCGATAGATTGCTCGAACCTGTTCAAATTGCTTTAGAAGATTCTGGTTGGAATGCTGAAGAAATTGATGAAGTCGTCCTTGTTGGTGGAAGTACTCGCATACCAATGGTTCAACAATTAGTTAAAACTCTTGTTCCTAATGACCCTTGTCAATCTGTAAATCCTGATGAAGTTGTTGCAATTGGTGCTGCAATACAATCTGGAATAATTAGTGGTGATTTACGTGATTTACTTTTAAATGATGTAACTCCTTTATCCTTAGGATTAGAAACTATTGGAGGACTTATGAAGGTTCTTATACCACGTAATACCCCAATACCAGTTAGGCAATCAGATGTTTTTAGTACTTCGGAATCTAATCAATCATCAGTAGTTGTGCAAGTTAGACAAGGGGAGAGGCCACTGGCTTCAGAAAACAAATCATTAGGAAAATTTAGATTGTCAGGTATACCTCCCGCACCTAGGGGGATTCCCCAAGTACAAGTAGCTTTCGACATTGATGCAAATGGATTGTTAGAAGTCAGTGCAACTGATAGAACTACAGGTAGAAAACAAACAGTAAGTATTTCCGGAGGTTCGAATTTAAATGAACAGGAAATTAACACTATGATCGCTGAGGCTAAGTCAAAAGCAACAGAAGATAGGATGAAAAGATCAGTAATTGATAGGAAAAATAATGCTCTTACACTAATTGCCCAAGCAGAGAGAAGATTAAGAGACGCTTCATTAGAATTTGGACCATATGGAGCAGAGCGACAACAGAGAGCGGTAGAGCTTGCAATTCAGGATGTTGAAGAATTTATAGATGATGATGATCCTCAAGAATTAGAAATTTCTGTAAGTTCTTTGCAAGAAGCCCTTTTTGGTTTAAATAGAAGATTTGCTGCGGAGAAAAAAGTTGATAGCAATCCATTACAAGGAATTAAAAATACCTTTGGCTCTTTAAAAGATGAATTATTTTCTGATGATTACTGGGATGATGATCCTTGGGACAATCAAATGAATAGTAATTCTAGAAATCCGAGGTATGGTAACTCTAGGGATGACGATCCATGGGACAATGACTACTTCCTCTAAAAAAGACTATTTGTCAATTTTAGGTTTATCCTCTGAATTCGACGATATTGAACTTAAAAAAGCTTTTCGAAGGGAAGCGAGAAAATGGCATCCCGATTTAAATAAAAATGATATAAATGCTGAGGATAGATTTAAATTAATTAATGAAGCTTACGAATTCTTACGTGATCCTGCCAGACGAGTTATAGATTCTAATTCTTCTAATGAAGAAAATTTTAATAAATATAGGACAGGGTTTCCTGAATTTAAAGATTATCTCAATTCTCTATTTGGATTTGAATACGAATCTGAATTAGATAATGAAAGCTATGATAAAACTTCTGATTTTTTTGAAGATGAAAAGCATGATGAAATTTTTAATGAAGAAGATTTTAATAGTTACGACTACCCAGCAAAATCTCCAGAAGAACCACCACCCGTAAAACTACATCAAGATATCGAAACTATTATCGAATTAACCCCGGATGAAGCTCTGAGTGGCGCATCTATATTAATAGAATTAGAAGATCAAACTGTTGTAGAAGTTGATACTCCCCCATTCGCTGGAGATGGTTGGAGATTGAGATTAGAAAATATTGCAAAAGGTGGAAAAGATCATTATTTACAATTAAAAGTCCAAACTGAAAATGGACTTCGAATAGATGGTCTACGTGTTCTTTATAAATTAGAGTTATTCCCCCCCGACGCACTTCTTGGATGTGCAGTAGAAGTTCCTACTCTTGATGGAAATGTAACTCTTCAAGTACCTCCAAAGTCTTCAACTGGAAGATTGTTAAGACTTAAGGGTAGAGGCTTGAGTTTTGGAGATAATATTGGAGATCAGTTTGTAGAAATCCTGGTTGTTATTCCTGCTGATATAAATGATGAGGAAATAGCTTTATATACCAGACTTCAAGAATTATCACTATCAGATGAATAGTTAAATAATATATAATTATTTAAAAAGCCTTTATGAATATTTATGTTTTACTTTATAACTTCGGTACAGAGAAAGAAGGAATACACTCAATAGAATTAAAAGGTAGAACGATAGTTCTAATGTTTGAAGAAAAAGATGATGCTGAACGTTACTGTGGACTTTTAGAGGCTCAGGATTTCCCATTGCCTACCGTGGGAATGATTTCGATAGATGAAATTAGAGATTTTTGTACAAAACTTGATTATGAATGTAAATTAGTTGAGAAAAATTTTGTGCCAAAGACAACAGAGGATAGATTACTAATTTCTCCTCCTCAAAAAAATTTAGAAGTGGAGACTTGGAACGAAGAAGAATGTAAAGAACAAAATATAGATGCAAATTTAGATTTAAATTCCATTAAGGAGAATCTTGAAAAGCTTCTCTAACGTTTAAAATAAAATGTAAAGATAATTAAACTCACAATGACAAAAGCTTTATTTGAAACAGATGCAGGCACTATTAATATTGAATTATTTTCTAATGACGCACCTAATACAGTTAATAATTTCACAAAACTAATTAGTGAAGGTTTTTATGACGGATTGGCCTTTCATCGTGTTATCCCAGGTTTTATGGCTCAAGGTGGTTGCCCTAATACACGTGCAGGATCTTCAGGCATGCCTGGAACAGGTGGACCAGGATATAAAATTAATTGTGAAATCAATTCTAATAAACATCTAAAAGGCTCGCTATCAATGGCTCATGCAGGAAAAAATACAGGTGGGAGTCAATTTTTTATAGTTTATGAGGCACAACCTCATTTGGATGGAGTACATACTGTCTTTGGAAAAACTGATGATATGGATATTGTTTTAAAACTAACGAACGGCTCAAAAATTATTAAAGCCAGTTTAGTTTAAAATAATTTTTTATCAAAAATAATACTGAACGTTTCTTTATCGAGATTAAATTTCCTAGTGGATGAGTATAATTCTTCATTTTTTATTGAAAAATTGGTATTTTTTAATTTAATACTGTTTCTTGGATGTAAAGCCTGTTGAATATTTTTTGATACGATTATTCCTACTTTTGAACTTTTATTATATTTTGATAAAAATTGAATAAAGATTTCAATCTTATTAATTTCATTATCATTAATAGTGAAATCTTCTCTTTTTTTGTCATGCAATATTTTCCATACTAATTTAGGCCTATTCCAAAAAGCTAATAGTCTAGGAGAGCTTTCTAACATAATATTTATTTTATTTTTTTCGCAGAATTCAATTATTTTATTTTTGATAGGAACTAAATCTATTGATTTATAGTCGCCATCTAGGAAAATTGCAATATAAGGATCTATATCTATAGAATTTAATTTTTCTTCTTCTAACATATGTCCAAGTTTTTGTCTCTTCACATTTAGATATTCAGAATTATGCTCTCCAGGACATATCACTAATGGGACTCTCTCAGTAACTTCTATTCCATATCCACCTAATCCAGCAATTTTTCTAGGATTATTTGTAAGTAATTTTAACTTTTTAATCCCAAGGTCAGTTAATATTTGAGCTCCAACTCCATAATTTCTTAGGTCTGCAGGGAAACCCAATTTTTCATTTGCTTCTACAGTATCCAAACCACCATCTTGTAAACTATATGCTTTTAATTTATTAATCAAACCAATACCTCTTCCTTCTTGTCTTAGATAAACAACCACACCCTCCTCTTCTTTCTCAATCCTTGCTAACGCAGCCTCTAACTGGGGTCTACAATCACAACGTAGTGATCCAAAAGCATCACCGGTTAAACATTCTGAATGCATCCTTACTAATACTGGTTCACTTAATTTATTTGACTTTTGCTTTACTAGTGCAATATGTTCAGAACCGTCAAGTTCATTTATGTATCCATATGCCTTGAAATTACCGAAAATACTTGGGAGTATTGCATCAGATTTTCTATAAACAAATCTTTCGTTTTGAAATCTATAACTGATTAGGTCTGCAATGGATATTAGCTTCATTCCCCATTCTTTTGCATATTGCTTAAGTTGGGGAAGTCTTGACATTGAGCCATCTGGATTTTGAATTTCACAAATCACACCAGCAGGATAAAGACCAGACATAGCAGCAATGTCTACAGCAGCTTCGGTATGTCCAGCTCTTTTTAATACTCCTCCTTTTTTTGCTCTTAGTGGAAATATATGTCCTGGTCTTCTTAAATCTTCTGGCTTAGTTGAAGGATTTATTGCAACTTGGATAGTTTTAGCTCTATCCTCTGCTGATATTCCAGTAGTTACATTATTTTCAGGACCTGCATCTATTGAAATAGTAAATGCAGTTTGATTTTCATCTGTATTCCTATCAACCATTAAAGGAAGATCTAATTCATCTAACTTCTCTCCTTGCATTGCTAAACATATTAAACCTCTACCCTCAGTTGCCATAAAATTAATTTGTTGAGGAGTTGCAAACTGAGCCGCGCAAATTAAATCGCCTTCATTTTCTCTTCTCTTATCATCAACAACAATTATGCATTCTCCATTTCTTATGGCAGCTAATGCATCGCTTATGGGATCAAATTCTATATTAAAATTTTCGTTATTATCCACAATTGTTCCATTATTTGATTTGGGACTTGTTTCTTTCATTATTACTATTCAATATAGAAAAAA
>QCSC01000022.1 GCA_003211655.1 Prochlorococcus sp. AG-469-F22
GATCCGGATAAATCTGTCACAGTATCAATGGCATAAGAACTAACCGCGTCATATTTACCATTCTCACCAACAGAAAGTTCCATTAACTTAAAGTTTGTCGTATCAGAAATACTTAAATTAAGATCTTCTGCCTTGACTCCATAATTTCCTAGGTTTGCCCACCAACCCTTGGCATCTACGGTGGAACCATCTCTTATCAGATAAGTTTTATCATCACTACCAATTGATCTTTGAGTATATAAAGTTGTTCCCTGCTCATCTAAATCTACATAGGCATTATGGATATAGGTCTTATAAGTAGTGTCATCAACAGAACCGCCATCATTTACATCGGTATATCCCAATCCCTTCAGGGATTTAATATAAGCATTATCTTCAACTGCATCGTCATCAGTGCTCTGATAATTGGCAACAACAGTGTCGTAAATATTGGTTGCAATATCTACATCAACAAATGGATTACCGCCATCAACAAAAGCTTTTGCTCCGCTGGCGTCAAACTTTAATCCTGTAAGCGTGAATAATTCCTTATAGCTATCCTGAATTCCAGTTTCTTCATTTAATTTAGATAATGTTGCACCTGTAATTCTTACAGAATCTGCACTTAAGGCATCTACTGTATAGTCATAGGATTTTGCATTATTAACTTCATCACCAAAGGTCGCAGATACTCCAGATGGCAGTCCAGTTGTATTCCAGTTACTGAATAAATCGTAGTTAAAGTCTAATGTCAGATCAAAGGATTCCAGATCCCAAGTTACGTCTGTTCCATTGATATCTCCATTGGTTAATGTCTTCGCTTCTACAATCAGATCGTAAGAAATATCCCCGTAAGCAGAGTTCGTATTGTTGTCATTGCTGTAACCTAGAACTCCTCCAAGATCTACATCACTGCCTGATTTCTGCAATCTGTACTGATAACCAATCAATGACTGATTTGTATCAACTGCAATTGCTGCAAGACTCACTGTATCAAGACTATTGCTGGATGCTACATCTGTATGAGTAAAGCCGCCTTCATCTGTATAACTTACCAGTGTTCTTAATTTCTTATCAACATCTGCTGATCTGATTGTATAGTCTGCATCTGTTGCAACTGTTGTCCAGTTGGCTCCGCCATCATCACTTAACTGCCAATCATAACTGTAAATCCCACTCAATGCTCCGCTGGCATTATCAGCATCAACTGCTGTTTCTGTAAGGTTATAGCCAACTGTCATTGTCTCACCAACCTTGGCTGTTCCTCTTATTTCAAAAGAGGAGCTTCCTTCATCAAGATTATTAATATCTAAAGTTACATCTTTAGTTGTTGTGTTATTTACTTCATCGGTTGCAGCAACTGTAAAGCTGTAGCTTGATTTGGTTTCATAATCTGGACTACCGTCGATAGTTACTACACCTGTTGTCGAATCTATCGTCAATAATCCGGCATCAGCTCCACTGATTGCAAAGCTATTTGCCTTTACTCCAGTTCCGCTGCCATCATTTGCTGCAACTGTGTAAATTGTGCTGCCACCTGCAATATTCTCATCTATTGCTGATGCTGTTGTTGATGAGGTTATTGTTGGTCCGGTCGAATCATATGTCCAGGTGAATGTTCCTGCTGCATCATTACTGTTTCCAGCTTCATCAGTAAACGCTCCACCTGCTATTGAGATTGTTTTTGTTCCGTCACTATCTGGAGTAAAGGTTACAGAATAACTATCACCGGTACCACTAAAGCCACTTAGAGGAGTTATATCACCACCAGTTAGAGAAATATCATTAATATCAAAATCTGTTGTTGCTTCACTGAAGCTAAAACTTACATTTATCGAGGCGTCATTGCTGCTAAATCCACTAGCTCCTTCACTAACACTTATTGAATTTACTGTTGGGTTTAATGTATCAACAACAATGTCAAATGTCTCTGTAACTGATTCGCCATCATCATCACTGGCTGTGAATTTTAATGAATGGGTTCCATCAGCTATAGAAGCTATGTAGTCGCCATCGTCAATAGACCAGGTTTCATCCGCACCTGCAGTTGTTGTCGCTAATAATGTCGTGCCATTTTCTGCATAAACATTGATGGTATTACCGGAGTTATCTGTTGTTCCTGAGAAGTTTGGAGTGGCATCATTTACAAGACTTGAGCCATCAACTGTTATAGGTGACTCAAGCAGGATGATCGGGTCACGAATAAGACCTTCGCTTCTATCTGTATCAAAGAAACCCTGATCTATTAAGAAGGCACTGACCATTTCTATATCACCGTCACCATCTTTATCAATTAGATACGCAGAACCATCTATATAGGGAGTGTGATTCCCTAGAGTAATATGAGAAATTATTCCTGCCTTACCAAAAGCTTCAACGATGTTGCCATCATATTTAAGTGTTACATTCGTAAAGTCACCTTTTACACCACCAACATCGTCAGCAGCAGGGTCCTTGTAGTAACTTAAACTGTAATCAAGATTATCTAACCATGAATCAAAATCTGCCTCTTCTCCTTCATAGGTAATGATCTCAGAATTATAAAGGAAGGAATCTCCATCTATATTAGTTTTTATTATTCGGTTTATATCCTGGTCTTCCTCTTCCAGAATCATCTTCACAACTGCTGTCCCGTTGGCAATCGTATCAACAGAGAAATCCAATTCTCCTATCGGAGTATCTATAATTGTAGATTCATCAACTTTCAATATGTCCTTTATCTGCTTCTTACGTGCCTCTGTCAGATCTGTAATTGTTGATTCATTTATTAATACATCAGCTGCTTGATCCGTATTTGTTGATTCATCATTCTTGTTTGATGTATCGAGAATCACCATGGTGTTATCAGAATTTGCGGCGATTTTTGCCGTGCCTTTTTTAAATTTATCTAGGACGTCATTTTCCTGTTGATTGGTATTGAATTGGAATTTATTGAATATATTATCGACTGCAGAATCAACGCTACTAATTTGATCCCAGTTTTTACCCGTACCTGTACGTGTCCAGGTTTTTGATGTAAGACTTAGATTCCATGAATTTAACTTATCAATTGCTTGTTCCTGAATACTCTGAGAATCACTTTCAGGTTTGATTT
This sequence comes from Prochlorococcus sp. AG-469-F22, assembly GCA_003211655.1. GTDB lineage: Bacteria > Cyanobacteriota > Cyanobacteriia > PCC-6307 > Cyanobiaceae > Prochlorococcus_A. The sequence goes on from QCSC01000022.1 coordinate 3,074, forward strand.
TGAATTTGAGAGCATGTTTAACTGTGCCGTCTTCTGATTTCGCACGAAAACGGAAAACACCCTTCTCTAAGTCAGATTGAGATTTTCCATTTTGGAAAGTAATCCATCCAAAATCATCTGAACTTGAATTATCTTCGTACTTAAGGATGGAACGTAATCTCTTGGGAATACGAACGGAATAATCATTAGTATCAAATCCTTCAAGATGTTTGATATCAATCAGTCGAGTATCACTTTGGGTAAGTGTCTTATCTGTTTTTGATTCGTTGTCATTGTAGAGGACTAATTCAGTTTCAAATACATCATTAATCCCTAAGGTAACCGTCTTATCTGTATTAAATGTTCCATCAGTTGCTCTTACTGTGAATTTTAATTCACTTCCGTCAACTTCATAGTCAGGAATTGAGGCTAGTGCGACATTACCACTGCCATCAACAGAAAACTTGGAATAATCAAACTCATCTTTTAATGACCATGTTATTGCTGATTCATCTGTACCGGTTGCTGTATAGATAACAGTAGAGGATGCTGTGTTTTCGTTTATTGCACCCGCTGTTGGTGAGGAGGTTATTGTGGGGATTTCATTAACATCCTTAATATTGACATTTAAACCTTGAGTATCTGTTAGGTTGCCATCAGTTGCCCTAATTGTCGTAGAGTAAAAAGAATCATTTTCATAATCAGGGCTTGATCTGAAAGTTATTCTTCCTGATGAACTATTAATATTGAAGCTGGATGAATCTCCTCCTGATAAAGAATATATAAGTGAATCACCATCAACATCTGATGCATTTACGTCATAAACAACAGATGATGTAGAAGTGTTTTCATCCCAGTAAACAAATTTCCAATTACCATCATTGGAAGTTATTACTGGAGCTTCATTCTCATCCCTAATACTTACATTTAAGGTTTGAGTATCTGTTAGGTTCCCATCAGTTGCCCTAATTGTCGTAGAGTAAAAAGAATAATTTTCATAATCAGGGCTTGATCTGAAAGTTATTCTTCCTGATGAACTATTAATATTGAAGCTGGATGAATCTCCTCCTGATAAAGAATATATAAGTGAATCACCATCAACATCTGATGCATTTACGTCATAAACAACAGATGATGTAGAAGTGTTTTCATCCCAGTAAACTGTTTTTTGATTACCACTATTGGAAGTTATTACTGGAGCTAAATTTTCTATTAAATCTATAATATTTACATTAAAGGATTGAGTAGCAGTAAACTCTCCATCAGTTGCTTCAATTGTCGTTGAATAAGAAGATTTGGACTCATAATCAGGACTTTCTTCAAATCTGATTCTTCCTTCACTATCTATATTAAAACTTGAAGAATCTACACCTGAGAAAGAAAATGTGATTGAATCACCAATGTCTTCATCAGTTGCGGAGATATCATAAACAGTAGTAGATGCAGGAGTGTTTTCATTCCAGGAAACTGTTTTTTGATTACCACTATTGGAAGTTATTACTGGAGCTTCATTTATATCTACAATATTTACATTAAAATCTTGAGTATCTTTAAACTCTCCATCAGTTGCTTCAATTGTCGTTGAATAAGAAGATTTGGACTCATAATCAGGACTGGATTTAAAAGTTATTATTCCTGATGAACTATCAATATTAAAGCTGGATGAATCTCCTCCTGATAAAGAATATATAAGTACATCACCATCAGCATCTGATGCATTCACATCATAAACAGTAGTAGATGTAGAAGTGTTTTCATCCCAGGAAACTGTTTTTTGATTACCACTATTTGAATTAATGACTGGAGGATTATCGTTGAGATTATCTATTTGAAGAGTAATTTGATCTGAATCAGTAAAAGTTTGTTTCTGTTTTTTTCTTCGACCCCCTTTTTTTAATGGTCTAGTTACTTCTACAGTAAAATTATAAGAAGTTTGCTGTTCATAGTCTGGGTCTGGTAGATAATATAACTCTCCACTAGATGTATCGAAATTGAAATGATTAGAATTTCCACTGGTTATTCTATAAGTTGAATTACCATTTGCACTCCAACCATTCAGTGGATCATTTCCAAAATCTAAAACCTCTTGGTTTGGACCAATATTCTCATCAATGGTTATTGTTCTTCCAACTATAGAAGCTACATCTGAATCCCATCTTAAATCAATACTCACAATTTATTGGATTTTAATCTCTGGTTACTTTTAATATAATATTACACAATTTCTATTACTTTTTAAAGAGATTTTCTAGGTTGTTTGAGTAATTAAATCAATAAGTGTATCCCTGCTATACCATTAAATCTAATTAAGTATTCGTCGATACAAAATGAATTTGAGCTTCTTCAGCATTACTGAATTTTAAAATAATAAAAAGTAAGGCAGCATAAAAAGTTTGTATAGGTAATCTAATAGCTAAATCTTTCTTTGACCAATAATCTTTTGCTCTCAAAAGATTTATTATCGCTGGGATTCCAACAAAATAACAAAACAAGAACCAAAGTGGTATCAATAACAAAACCCAAAATCCGTAAAGAGATATTCCACTTATTAATGAAATAAGCAGCCAAACAGAAGTTATTCTCATCGTTTCATTCCTTTAGTCTTCGGGTTCTATAAATTCATAAAATGGAGGCGGATCAAAAAGAATTATGGGCTGAGTTTCTTCTGTTTTTACTTTAATATTTTTTTCTTCATTTATAAAATCATCATCTAAAAAATCAATGCCATTGAGTATTGATTTTAATCTAAGAAAAAACCCTTTCATACAATTCCATTAACTGGAAGAATTTGTTTGATGATAAAGGCAAATGCTATTTCTATCAAGACTACAAAGAATTTATTTGCTATTAATTTTTGTTGGTAAAGCAAGAGCAGCTAGTAGTGGTAGTAGGAGCCGTTTCATAATTTAAAATCAATCGAACTTACCATTAGTCCTTAGGTGATATTTTTTAAGCAACTTACCATTTGTTGATTTGATAGCTCTTCTTTATATTTTTCAACTATTAGCTTTTATTCTATTAGTGTGAGTACTTCGTCATCAGTTAAACCACTCCAGTAATTCGCTAAACGTAAGTCGTTGATGAGTAAGAGATTGTTTTGTTAACTATTAAGTCGAGGAAGTTTTTTCGATCTTCACTAATACCTAGACTTATACACTCTTTATCCTCTTCTGTTTTGGTTTGTTGAGGGTCTGCTTTGCCTAGAGGAATTTCTTTATTTTTTAAAGTTTTTTATGACTAGCTTTTTTAAGCCACCTCTTTTAAATTTGTATACCTTCTAAAAAATATATAATTTGCGATGATTAAAATTGCCAAAAATATATGAAATTGTTTACCGTAAGGAATACCCATACCATTTATGGCTACCCATGTATTCACATAGAAAGCCCAAACATTAATTATTATCAAAGGTACGAAAACTCTAATCTTTTTAAATTTTGAACGGATATTTATAAAAATACTAAATGCACTAAAAATCCCAATAACTAAACCAATAGAGGTATACCCATGGAGGATTCTCATCGAAGCGTCGGAGTGTTCATGAGCAAAAAAGGCGGCAAGAATATTTAACGGAACAAGAGCACCCGGCTCTGGTCCAAAAAATTCTCTCGCTTTTCCAAAAAACCAATTTACAGTCTTACTATAATAATCCATTTAAAAGATTAAATTTAGTCTTTTCATTTTATTAATAGTCAATAAATCGAGTAAAGTAAAGGATTTTAAAAATACTCTCAACTAGGATATACAATACAGCTAATATAGGGAGTAGGAAGGGGTTTCATTTATTACCAAGTTTTCATATCAGTAGTTCCCTGTGATCTTTGCATCCAAGAATATTTCCAAGTACCATTTACATTTTTAAAAATGCACGTGTAAGTTGAAAGATCTTTATTTTGATTCCCTTTATAACTGAAGATTTCATTTAAAGTAAAAACTGCGTAAGCTATCTCACCGTAAATTTCAATCTTGTGGGTTTTGATTAGTTCTGATGATTCTGCGACTAAATCTTTACTATCAAACATTCCCACTAATCCCTTTGCAGAGATTGGATTTCCACTCGGTCTTACAGCCAAAAAATCCTCAGTTACATTTGGTATTAGAAAAGAAGAATCTTCACTGGTTGCATAACCATTAATTAAATCTTCTATGGCTTTAGTATTTGACATTAAAAAAGGAGCTAATTAACAAAAATTTTAGTGATTAATCTAAGGAAGAACAATGTTGTATTAGGAAGTCTTTATCTAAAAATATTTACTAAAGAGTGGCATGGGGGTAATCATCTTTGCTTCTACATAATTACGACCCCTTACAAATTTCTGCCAAAAATCTACATAGTTATCATTTCTGCTTCTTAAATTTAAATTCAAAATAAGAAAACAATAATATAAAAATACAACCAATAGCACTGCCAATTAAACCGAAAGCAATGGTAGACAAACCATCATAGCCATATTCTATTTGAGGTAAGTGTTCAGGTATATGCATTATTTCTCAGCTGAAGTTTCTATATCCTCATAAAGAGTTCTAGTTGATCTACTAAATCCATTTGCTCTTAAATATGCTTGAGACTCTCTAAATTTTTCAGCCAGTCTTTGAGCGTATGGAGTATTCATTGATGATTGAGCCATGATATTAAAATTGCAACTAAATCAATCATGCAATTAAATGTAATAACTGAAAAGTGATTAAGAATACCAAGTTTTAAAAATAAGACTTTTTACCTAACAAATATGTTAAAAGGAGTAGAGGGGGATTCTTTTATTCCCAAGTTTTCATATCAGTAGTTCCTTATGATCTTTTCATCCAAGAATATTTCCAAGTACTATTTACATTTTTAAAAATGCATGTGTAAACAGAATTGAGATGAAATGAGGAGATAGGTATTATTTGTGGCAACTAAATTTATAGTACTAAAATTGCCTCTGTTAAATAAAAAGAACCTCCCTATAATTTGACTAATACTTATATAAGTTTTGCTATTGATATAGGATTACTTTATAGTATATTTGGAGATATATAATATGAAGAAAATAAATTATTAAATGGATAATTCAATTGATAAAATAACAATTTCAAATTTTGATGCAATATATAAAAATGATTATTGGGGAGGATCTGGAGGAGGAAGTAAGAATGAATCAACATTAATATTATGTACGACAAGATTATTGATTAAATAATGACTCCTTTGCCATCAACCTTCTCATCAGAGAATAGTATCTATAATTTTTTAACGGTTAAAGTTATTATGAAATTTTAATTTAATACATGTCATACTTAGCAATTTATGGTTTGAGAAGATCTGGTAATCACGCAATTCTTGAATGGATGATTAGTAACTTTAGTCAAACAAATCAAAAACATGTCATAAAACATCGATTAATTACAAGTGGAAATTCTTGCTATTTAAACGCAATTAACGAATATATGCCATCAAGAAATTTGTTTATTGATTATAATTTTGCAAAAATAACATTCAAAAATTTAATAGTTACATATGAAGACATACCAGAAACTTTGCAATCAGATTATACTATTGGTTTTAAAAGGGTCGTGATTTTGAGAGATATTCTAAATTTAGTAGCAAGTAGATATAAATTAATGAGGAACAAAGATCCCAAAGGTACAGATTATACATTTGATAAATTTATGAAAATTGATGAGGAATTTTTTAATTGTTGGATATCTCATGCAAGTGCATTTAAAAGAAATATATTAATTATTAAATTTGAGGACTGGTTATCTTCTAAAGAAAAAAGAAACGAAATAGCAAGTAGTCTTGGTTGCAAAAATATTGATTGTACTAATACAGTGTCTTTCCATGGAGGTGGTTCATCTTTTTCAAAACTTGAAAAAATACCTCTAGAAAAAGATCTTTTACAAAGATCAGAACAAGTGAAACTGCCAAATGAAATTTTAGAACGCATTCAAAAACCTGATATCTCAAATTTACGGAAAAAACATGGCTATATAAAGTAAACTTTCAACAAAAAATTGTCGGGTCATATATAAGAAGTAGCACGGTCAGATTGACCCCATGCCACCCATCACTTTCCTAAATAGGGACTTTGATGGATAATAAATTTATAACCAAAAAAATTGGATAACACCTCCTCAATTATTTTTGATTAAGAATACACTTATAACTTGTTTTATTGGAGAAAGTCGGTTTAGTTTCAAGTAAACCTCCGGGTAATTAACATGAAAGAAAGTTGACATTTGGGTGTCTTTTACAGGTTTTTGGGTGTCTCTCATGTCTCTTCAGTACCCTTATTAACACCCTAGTCATATCTCTGGGATCCATTGCAGGCACTAAAAAAGACCGTCATAGAAAGGCTTCTCATTGGTGGCGGGGAGAAGATTTGAACTTCCGACCTTCGGGTTATGAGCCCAAAGGTATTTGGCTTAAATCCACTGGTAGTAATGAGACTATACTTCTTGTTGACATAAGAGTTGAAATCATAAAAATCTATGTCAACTTATTGAGTTTCACCTCAAGGTTGATATGAATTTCTAATTTTGTTGACATAAGAATTTTCAATTTAAAATTTACTTATATGTATTGAGTAAAAAAATATAAATCCCCAATAAAACTGCTATTACTACACCTACACCAATAACTGTAGTTGGTTGATTATTCCAAAGCTCTTGAAAATATCCCATAATTAATAATTAAAGGATTGGATATGCTATCCATCCAAATAAAGTGTAGTTAATAATGACGGCCATGAAGCCTATCATTGCAAGCCTTCCATTTGTTCTTTCCGCAATAAACCAATAGCTATTTGGCCATTCAAATTTAGTCTTATTAGATATTTGATCTTCTGAAAGTGGAGTCTCTTCAGGAGTATTGTCCTGATCAATATAATAATTGCTATCTGGATAAAAGCTTTCGCTTCGAATATTGTCTTCTTTTTTTTCAATCATTTTATTAAGATTTGTACTTCAGCTATCTTAAAAAGTAAAAAGTGTAAATAGGGTAAAATGCTATTTTTAAATATTTGAACCTGAAGCTATTTCTTATCCACATAATAAAAGACAATATTCCTATTATTTAGTAAATACAAAATCTCATTGAAATTTCTACTTGCGAGCAAAAGATCAAAAGCAATATTTGGTATTAGTTTAATAGCTATAAGTATTGGTGCAATTTCAAAAAAGGTTATCAGCTATCCAACTGGAAGCTGTATTCAAGGGTCCCAAGAATTGACCTTAAATAAAGGAATAAATAAGTTCTTTATTTAACGAGTACGCATTTCATCTAAAATTTAAGTTTTGTTTTTACTCTATTTTTATTTTCAGAATTGAATTTAAAAAGTCCCGAATCAGTAAATATAGTCAATTCATCGCCTTATGATTCTTGTATAGATAAACCCTAAGACTCTAAATTTTTAACAAATACATTTCCAAGTAGTTTTCAAGTTTTCGCATCTTTGTCATAAGTGAGCTTATTTGAGGAAGCTTCAAAATTATTATTAATACTTTAATAACTTTTAATAACTACATTACCAATAGCTTCAGAATTACCCTTAACATTTTGTATCTGAGAATCAGAGGTAACAATATAATTCAGTTTCTCTTTTGCAAATAAAATTTCACTTAAAAGAAATAGTACTGCTGCAAGTAGTAAGGGTTTCACTATAAGCAATTCTTATAACCTTCTATTTTTGCTAATTCCTTAATACTTAAACCAGTTTCTTTTAAGAGTGTTTCTCCGATATTATCCCCATTGAATTTATTTAAAGCACCTTTTTCCGAAAGTTTTATACAAATGTTTTTATATTTTGCTTCTTTAATTACAGGAGATACATACAAAGCTAATAAAATTAAAAAGCCTCCAAAAGTTACTACTCTTCTATGGTTTTTCCACCATTGATAAAATTTATTTGTCATTAAAAAGAGTGTTTTATTCCTCTAATATAGAGTATTTTTAATTTCGTTTAATCAATATTTTTTAAATTCTATAAATTTAATTTTTCAAAATTTCCGAAAACAAGCATCTCCAACTAACAATACTTTCCAATACTCATTTTTAGCATTTTTAATCCTTAATAAATAATTTGGATTGACTAAGAGAATTGTTTTAATTTGGATATTACCGTCACTTCCGTCTTTTATAATATTAAAAAAACATTTCCTACTATTTATTGAAATAATTCCAGGCCAAATTGCAATAACACCAAGAGAAAAACCTAAAACAAGAATTGATAAATTTTTGATATAAAAAACTTTTAAGAAATTTTTCCTTCTCATTTCAAAATTAATTTTTGTTGAGTTAATTTTTTACACTATTCACAAATAAATTAAACTTCTAATAATGTGTTAATACTTCTTTTTTAAGTACTAATCCTTTAACCACTTGATAAACCCTCCAAAGGATTACAAAGTCTTATCATAAAAGTGAGATTGTATTATAAAAAATATTCATACTTTACTAATAATGAATTAGAAATAGTTTTAAATTTTTAGAAAAGTTAATAAAAACTGCTTTCAAAAATAAATTATTTTAGTGAATTGTTAATTCAAAAATTCATATAGGTTTTATAAGCAATAATGTAAGTTAAAACAAAAATTTTCAAGCCAAGTAAGAAATACTTTTAAGTATGTTCAACAATTATAATTTATTATTTTATGAATTCTTAAGTTGAATAAAATAGCTGGGTTTCATAGAATAATTTATATCTAAATTATAGTTTAAAATTTTTAACAAAAAAGAATCCGATTCAGCAAATCCAGAAAGGAAAAAAATTCCTACACTAGACTATGATGGCAAGAAATACGATATAAATTTACTGCCTGACGAAGTTAAAGATCTTTTTAAAGGTTTACAAGTTGCAGATACAAAATTCGAATGCATAAATATTCTTTAAGACTTTTAGATTTTGGAAGAAATTCACTTAGCGCTCAATTAAAACAAAAATTTGAAAATTAAATTCCAGTAGAAAACAAAAAATTAATCAACTTAATCTAGTAGATTTGATAAAAATCCTTTTAAATTATCTTATATTTAAGATATTAAAATATTTTTAAAATTAAATGATTAATTCTATTGATACTGAACATTTACCTGTTAAAGATTTAATTATTTCTGGTTTAATAATTTTCATAGTGTCCACAATAATTGCTAACATTTATAATCCATTGTGGGGTTTTACTTATGCTTTTGGTAACGTTCTGACTCTTTTTTTCTTGAGCTGGCTTTATCAAGATACCTGGAATGACAATCAGTAATCATTATTAAATGATAAATCTTGATTTGTAAGAACTTATTCAGTTATATACCAAATTCAACGTTAGTAAAAAAAACTTTTTAAAATTAAAGAAACCTAAGAAAATTGAGTAATTCTGATTTTGATAAAAATGGAGTAGATAATACTGGAACACATTGGCTACAATATGCTGCTTTTGCCTTTTCAGCTTTTGCTATCTTCACTACTTGGGCCTTCTTTTTTGATTATAAATTTCATAATTTTATATTAAATATTCTCAGAGTTTTTAATTGCAGTGGCTTCAACTGTAATGGTGTCTACTAGGATTTAAGTGGCTAATCCAGACCAAAAAACGATATTAATTGAGGAAACATCAAAAGATATCATAAAAATTTGTAAAAATTTCAAGCTGATTCAGGCTCATCGGATTCTGAAGTTAAAACCCTCTTAAGAGAAATAGCCAGGTTGTGGGAAATTGAATAAAAAAATACATTCGGGTTCAGATTAAAAAATATGTCATACCAATTAAATTCTTAAATAAATAATTCCACTATTTTTGAACTTTTATATTGTGTCCATATTTAATTTTTACTAGATAAGAAGCTAATAAAGCTAGCACTAAAAAAAAATATCAAACTTTCTAAAGTAGATTGAGGCATAAACATACATAAGTAAGAGAAGATAGCTATATATCTATGAAAACTAAATATATATAAAAATCAAACAGAAACAATTTTTTTTGCTAAATATTTCTCTGATCTCCTTAATGCTCTTATAGATCCTTTGAAATCTCCTTTATTATATTTTTCTTCACTTTTTTGTTCTAATAATTTAATAATTTTATTTATTTTTAATTCATCAATTTTCAATTTATGATCGTTTATTAAGTCAAATTTCGATTGATATAAGAAGTATAATTCTTCTTTAAATTTTTTAATAATATCTTCATCACAAAATTTAGAATTCAAGAGAACCCTTACTTTCCTTTTATCTTCTATTGCCCCTTTGAAATTTCCTTCCCTAAATTTTTTTTCGCTAGACCTTGTCTGATTAACAATATTCTCAATACATAATTTATTTGAATTAAGCATTTTTTAGACTTTTGAATCAGCTAATAATAAATTTACCAAATGATATTTCAATTATGTTTAATCATTAATATAGTTTTTTAACCAATTACAAGTCCTTTCTTAAGGAGTAAATCATATACTTTTACACTTTTTGTTTTCCCTACTTTAGTAGGCTTATGAATATCTAAAATTTCAGCAAGACACATTATCCAAGTAGTTCCTTTTCTTAAATTAAGTCCTTTACAAATATGTGAGGGTGCTGACTTTAAACAACCAAAATCTGTTGATATATTCATATTCATAATCTGAGTTTCAAGTTCTAAGCTTAAAAGTTCTATTTCTTGATTAGAAAGAGTCGTTCCAAAAGAATAAGATTCTATTAAAAGTTGATAATTCATGTAAATAAACTCTAACGAAAAGTAAAAATTTTTTAAAAAGTTAGTTTATTAACAGACCCAACGAGTTATTTTTGTACCTTCGTAAATATGTCCAGAGGCTTCGACTATTGGTTTTGTTTGGGGATTTATAAAAATATCATATAAAACATTCTTAGGACCTTGAAACATTACTGTTGCGCTTGTTGGATCATCTAAAGATTTTCCAAGAAAAAAAATCTTAACACCCATCTCATTGAACATTGCTTGTTGTTCAGGTGCCATCATATAGGTTTCATATTCTTCATAAGTATTACTCAGTTTAAAATTTAGAACTGTTGTTTCAATAGTCATAAAATCAATAAATTACCCTTCTAAAATTTTAGATCTTATGTTAACAAAAATATAGTAAAGAACCAGCTTTAAAAAGAATTCAATTATTTAGTAATTATTAATTATTAAAAAATAAGTTTTTATTCAATATAAAATATAAGTATTATTCATACTCAGGCAATTAAAACCTAATCAAGAATAAAGGCCAAAATTAATGTCACGAAAATCTGAATCATTAAAAGGTTGCGAAACTAAAAATTTTTCTGAGTTTTCACAATTAGCAGACTTTTCTTTATTGAATTCTCTCGAAGCTGATCCTCAGTCGACAAAAGATGGTAATGATCACAGGGCTAGGTCAGTTTATTCAGGTCATTATGTTCCCGTTACTCCAACACCAATTCCAGAACCAATATATATATCACACAGCAAAACATTATTTGAAGAATTGGGATTAAGTTCTGACCTTACAAAAGATAAAAAGTTTTGTCGTTTTTTTTCTGGTGATATCGAAGTTGCAGAGTATCCAATGAAGCCATTTGGCTGGGCGACGGGGTATGCATTGTCTATCTATGGCACTGAATATACACAACAATGTCCCTTTGGGACAGGTAATGGCTACGGAGATGGTCGAGCAATTTCTGTATTCGAGGGTTTATTTAAGGGGAAAAGAATGGAGATGCAACTTAAAGGAGGAGGTCCCACTCCTTATTGTCGTGGTGCAGATGGCCGAGCTGTCCTTCGATCAAGTGTTCGTGAATTTCTTGCACAGGAGTTAATGCATGCATTAGGAATTCCTACTTCAAGATCTTTAACTCTCTATGTCTCAGAGACAGAAATAGTTAGAAGGCCTTGGTATACAGAAGGTTCTAGATATTTTGAGCCTGATATTATGGTTGATAATCATGCCGCAATTACTACACGTGTCGCACCATCATTTTTGCGAGTAGGTCAGCTCGAACTCTTTGCTCGCAGAATTCGAAGCAATTCACATCATGACGCGTTTAATGAGCTTAAGATTATTGTGCAGCATCTTATAGATAGGAACTATAGAGATGACATTGATCCTAGTCAGTCATTTAATGAGCAAGTGATTAAGTTGGCTTATTTATATCGAGAAAGACTCATATTACTTGTAGCTAATTGGATGAGAGTCGGTTACTGCCAAGGGAATTTTAATAGCGATAATTGTGCGGCTGGAGGTTTTACTCTTGACTATGGTCCCTTTGGTTTTTGTGAATTATTTGATCCAAGATTTCAGCCTTGGACTGGAGGTGGAGAGCATTTTTCGTTTTTTAATCAGCCTTTTGCTGCAGAAATCAATTTTAAGATGTTTTGTTCATCTCTCCTACCTTTACTTTTAGAAAATAAAAAAGACATAGAAAAATTAGAGAAAATTAAAAATGATTTTTCTAAATTAATGAGTAAAGAAATGCAATTAATGTGGGCAAAAAAACTTGGTCTTGAAAAATACGACGAAACTCTTACTAACGAGCTTTTCAATCTTATGGTTAACTCTAATGTTGACTTCAGTATTTTCTTTAGAAAGCTTTCTCATATTCCTGACAATATATCTTCTATAAAAGAGAGTTTTTATTTACCTTCAACCGAAGAGCTTGATAATAAATGGTTAATTTGGTTAAGAAAATGGCACAATTGTATTAAGAAAGAAGGAAATTTTAAAGAAATCTCAAAATCAATGAAACAAGTAAATCCTAAGTTTACTTGGCGTGAATGGATGATAGTTCCTGCATATGAAGAAGCTGAAGATGGCAACTATAGCAAAATAAAAGAATTACAAACTATCTTCAAAAATCCATATGAAGAGCAGTCTTATGATGTAGAACAAAAATACAGTCGTCTTAGACCAAGAGAATTCTTTAATAAAGGAGGAGTTTCGCATTACAGTTGCTCCTCTTAAAAAGAAATTTATTCAGTTAAAAGAAATTGATAAATAATTTAAATGAAGAATTTTATTTGTTGATAGTTGTTGGCACTCCCACTACTGAAATAACACCAACATGAAGAATGGCAGGTTTTTTTCCAATACTTTTTACATAATGTTCTCCCCCATTATTACTCTCAACAAACACATCCCCTGCTCTAAAAGTATTTATAACTCTACCTCTTACATGTTTTAACTTACCTCTCGTAACATGTATCAACATTGGGGAAGGATGCTTATGGATAGAAGTCTTTAAACCTACAGGTATTTTCACTCGCAACAGTCTTAATTCAGGTTCTCCTTCTAGATAATTAAAACTTTCTCCACTTAACCCTTTAGACGTTTGAATTAATGGGACAACTTCAATTTTTTCTTCAGCTAAGGAATATTTTGGAGATATTAAAGCTGTTAATATCACCAGAAAGGAGAAAAAACAATTTTTGATTTTCATATTATTCAAATACTATAAATATTATATAAAAATTGATATTAACTACATCTACCTTCTACTTTTTATATAGTTTGTTTAACTGCTTAATTTCGTCCCTTAATTCTCTGCCTCTATCATTTAATTTATTATTTTTTTTAATTATTGGAATTATCCACCAAGCTTGTAGACCAACAAAGACCAAAATTAAAAGAATTAAATCAGGTATTCCAGGCGACATTGAGATCGATTTTGTTTAACTTTTTTTAATTGATATTAACAATACTTTTTTACTTTTAACAATTAAAAATAAAATTGATAATTTTATGCCGCTTCTAAATCAATACGAAGTTCCCTTCCCTTATAAATTATTGCTTCTTTGAAATTAATTAGTTTTCTAATTCGTTCCTGCCTTACCCTATCAGTAATGTAAGCATCCTAAACAACCTATTGTATTGCTAAAGTAACTTTCTGAAGTTGAAACTCCAAGTCTTCTCTATAGTTCATTGATTAATATAATTATTTCTCTAATTAAAATAGAAAATTTTAATTAGAGAAATAAGTACTTAACCCAATAAAACTCTTGACGCCAAGCTAAACAAAATATAAAACTAATAGTATAAATGTACCATATTACCAATGGCACTTAGAGGGGTTAATGCTTGGTCTAAATTTTCTTATGGCAGACGTATTGATACGCCCAACGGTTGCCTTCTTAATCCCGAGGGGAGCAGATTAATTTTCTTTGAAAGATGCAAAAAATCACCACAGAACAGTATCAAAATCTTTACCCATATTTTTTACACAAATCACCTAGGAGAGCCAGCAGGGTTTAAATCTACAAGAAAAATCCGAGTAGAAGAGGCTTGGGAAGAATGGGATGACCTACAAGAACTTGGCTGAACAGAAGTATCACACAATTTTGATTAGCCATGATAAATCTAAAAAACAGACCAACTAAATGTTTAGAAGAAAGTTAATTACCTTAAACCGTCTGGATCGCATCAAAACAAAAGCTTTAAAGAGCAAAATTAATGTACTAATACAAAAAGCATTTAAAAGATATCTAAATAATTTATGAGTATCAAAAGAAAAGTCACAATAAGACCTTATCTTTATACCAATACTGTCTCGTTTCTGACACAGCGATAGAATAAATCGCCAATCTAAACCTCGGACTTTACATTTTTTAATACTTGTGTTACATTAATTAACAATTACAAAACAGCAATGGCCAACTCTCAAGTAACAACAGAATCAGGCGGAAGACAGAATATGTTTCCATCAGAAACCCGTCCTTACATAGATGAGTCAGTTTCTTATGATGGTTATCCTCAAAATGCAGAAAAAGTTAACGGTCGTTGGGCGATGATTGGCTTCGTAGCATTATTAGGTGCATATGTAACAACAGGTCAAATTATTCCTGGAATTTTCTAAAAATGGAACCAATTTCTCCTGAACTTTATGAAAAACTTGTTAAGTCATATAAATACAGTAGATGAATTGATTTTTTAGTAATTTATTTCACTGTATCAATTTTCTTTTATAACAATACGAAATCACAAGACTTAAAAACTAATTAAATTATCACTTATAAAATGGTAATAAATGTCCAGGAGAAAAACTAACATTAAATTTCTAAATTCATTAAAAACTTTTTAATAAAAAAAGAGACCTTTTTTTAAATGAAAAAGACCTCTTATTACCTAATTCTCACAAGAACAATCTCAAGTAAGCTTTTATAGCTTAATTTATTTTAATTAGTTGTAGATCCGTAGATATGCCGATTTAATTCTATCTTTTCAATCCACCTCTTTTAATCCAAATAAACCAAGTCATCCAAATGGGAGGAAAAAACTTTATTAGAGAACCAATTTTATAAATATAAAAAGGAACATTATCACCGATAAATAAATTTACGACTACTGAAGATAATGATACCCAAATAACAATAATTAAAATATTTGCTCCCAATAAAGCGAATTTGTTTTGCTTAAATATTTTTGGCATACAAAAATGATATGATTCTAATTTTAAAACTATTTGAAAATAAAATAACTATTTTTCAAAAAAACTTCAAATTTAAAATCCATAACCAAATAAAAAAAATACTAAATTTTATCCCTCCTCCTAATAGAATTCCAACAATATAAGGTGGTACAAAGAATATTATTAAAATTGAAAGTAAACTAAAAAGAGCAAAAGAGAATCTAAGAATAATATTCTTTCTTCTTTTTCTTCTTAAATGTTTTAAGAAATGCCACTCCCATTCCATTAACCTGTAAAAATTTTCAGATAATACAAATAAATATTTCATAACTACTTATTTGTAATAATATTGGACTCCATAAATACAATTTTCCTAGCAAGTCTATTCAAGCCAGACCATGTTGAATATTTTTTCTGAGCTGCTTTTATAATTTCCTGCTTCCCTTTTGATGTTAATTTATATCTTTTTAATAATTTACAAAGGGGTATTGAATTTATAGAAATACAAGTATTCACTAATTATTCCTCAGTTTAAAATGTATGAATATTTAATTTCTAATCTTAGCAATAAACTTTATTACCTTCTTTAGAAAGATAATAAATTTCTCCTTGCTCATTGATAAAAAAAGTTAGCCCTTTGTATTGAGATCTCCCAAATCTTTTGAGTCTATTTTTATGTAAATCCCAATTTATAGTATTAATATCTGGATTTAATTCCTCTTTTAGATTATCTGGCTGATATAAAAAACTTTTGGATAACTTTTTCTTATAAGAACGATTTTTTTGATTAAAAATAAATGCACAAATTAAACGCAATAAAATCAAAAAAACAAAACTAGCAATAAATAATTTAAACACCCAATAAAAACCAAAAATCAGTTCAGATATTAATTCAAACTATATCAATAGAGCCCAAATGCATTTACATGCTATATGCTGAAAAATTTATAGAGGCTCAAAACTACTTAAAAACCAATGGCTTTAGTAGATCAACTAAACATTTACTAGAAGATATTGAAAATTCTGCTGAAAGATAATAATGCCAATACCACCACATTTACCCCAGATGCAATACGGCTATGATGATGGTTTTACTACCATAGTTTTTGGATTAATAGGAAGTTGCTTGGGATGTATCTTGATTTTATTAATTTCATTTTTTGAATTTAAATTTAAAAAGCAAAATAGTAAGTCTTAACTTTCAGAAGATGACCTTTATTTAAACATTAAATAAATACCTCATACTATCAATCTATTACTTGTATTTGACCCCGTAATTGATGGTTAGACCAAAGTTAGACTAAACAGACAAGGATTAGACATGAGGTTAGACATTTATATTCCAAACCATCAGGGATAATGATACTGAGAATGAGACAAGTATTTAATCTGTTTAGACTGTTACGGCAAGATATAAGACTAAGAATATCAATCCTGTTTTAATAATTTATTAACTATGGAATCTCACATAAAAAAACATTTAAGGACAATCAGAAACCTATAATTTTTCTATTTTTCTATCTTCAACTAATTTAAAACTATTACTGTAAAACTATTACTTTTAACTAGCCAGCTCCAGTAATTTAAGTTGGATTATATCCAGTTATCGGGTCAGACTCTGCACCAAAATCTTTAGTATCATCTGCAAAGAGATTACTTCCTGTATATAAATCACCTGCTCCACCATAAATATCTCCCGCAAGTGGGTCTGGCTGCGCACTATCAATTAACTTCTGGGCATCAAAGGCACTATTCTCATAATCTACCTCTGTGGCAGAAATATTATCTATTACATCACCATCCATATAACTTAGAGATGTCCAGCTCTTAGCTTCCCATTCACTATCTGTTGTAAGAGAATCAGAATGTATGGTTCCGCCCCAATCTCTATCTAAAATTGCCAAATCTGTTGTGGTTATCTCCCCGTCGTAATTGGCATCAACATCATCTGCTGCCTGATCTCCATTTTGACTTGCATTTAATTTTCCTGCATTTAGATATGCTAAATCCTTCATTGATACACGACCGTCAAAATTAAGATCGCCCTGGAAGGTGATGATATTAGTGGTCAACTTGGCACTTGTTGATTCATAACCATCTGTATCTTTTCCTTCCAATGTATAGAA
>QCSC01000023.1 GCA_003211655.1 Prochlorococcus sp. AG-469-F22
GTGATTTCATCATCAGAATATTTGATTGATGAAAATGAGAACTTAAATATTAAAACTATTTACAGTTCAACAGCTTCTGAAGAGAAAATTTGTTTTTTATCAAATCATATTAGATCAAGATATTCAGTAATTAGAAATAATGAAAACAATACCGTAATACAAACCTCACACACATCTGAGATAAGAAATATGTCTATCTTAAAAGATTGATTATTCTTTCAAATTGAAACTCTGTATTAGAGATTAAATCAGGAAGAAATTCTTTTTCTCCTTTCATAGTATTTACAGTAGACTTTAAATCAGAAATCGTTGAATCTTTCATTAGTTCAAAAACTCGGATAGCATTTTTCAGAGGTACACCAAGGGCCAAATAAGTATTTTTAAGATCCTTTAAACAGTTTTTAGATAAAACTGATTCGTCATTAGAAATTAAAAGGTAAGAAACAATCCTTAAAATTATTTCTCCATCTCTTAGACAAACAGACATCTTATTGGTGGTATCTATGGCTATTTTTGTATTAACTGAATCTTGATTTTCACAAATCATTGCAGTTACAGCATCAGCTGCAATTGCGTGAGAATTATTTGTTATTGAATTTATTGCATCTAATCTTGAGTTTGCAGTATTAATAAATTCTTTTATGTCTTCAATATTTTTATTACTTATATTTTCTAAATCTCTATCATTCGATAAAATTTGATTACCATTTGAAACTTTCATTCTTAAATTTAAAAACTTGAAATTTCTATTTATTAATAATAGATCAGAGTAAATTAAAATAATTAACTCTTAAAATAAACGAAATGGTTCTTAATCAAAAACCACATTTCGAAGTGATATTCAAAATACTATAAATAAAAAATTTTTCGCTAAGATATAAATATTATTTATTAAAATTTTGGATAAACAAGAATTAAAATTATCAAAAAAACTTGTTTCTTCTTATAAAAAAAGATTAGAAAAAGAAATTCTTGAGAGAAGTGTTAAATTAAAAATGCCTCAGAACAAGTTCGAAGAAATTATCAATAACAATAATGAACTAATAAATCTAAAAAAAGCATTACACGAATTAGAGACTAACCCTCAATCTTCAAATTAAAGTAAGGTAAAAATTTTTAATAATACAACCTATAAAAAGTGCATCAAACTAACAACTTCCTTTTTAAATCCTTAAATAATGCACAACTAAAAGCTGTAAATCATATAAATGGGCCACTGCTAGTGGTAGCAGGTGCAGGTAGTGGGAAAACCAAGGCTCTTACTCATAGAATTGCTAATTTAATTGAGAATAACTCTGTAGATCCCCATAACATTCTCGCAGTAACTTTTACAAATAAAGCTGCTAAAGAAATGAAAGCAAGACTTCAAGTACTACTTGCTCAAGAAATAGCTTTAAATCAATTTGGGCAGCCTTGGTCAACCCTTAAGGAATTTGATCAGAATCAATTAAGAACAAATATTGAACAAGAGAGACTGAGGGACCTATGGATAGGAACTTTTCATGCATTATTTTCAAGACTTTTAAGATATGATATAGAAAAATATCAAGATCCTGAAGGCCTAACCTGGACACGGCAATTTTCTATTTATGATGAAACAGATTCTCAGACCCTAGTAAAAGAAATTGTTGGTCAAGATATGAGTCTTGATCCAAAAAGATTTGATCCTAAGAAAATTAAGAGGGCTATTAGTAACGCAAAGAATCAATGTTTTACAGCTAATGACCTTGAAGAAAAAGCTGATAATCATTTTGATAAAATAATTGCAGATGCTTACAGAAGATATAGGATATCTCTCTCCAAAAATAATGCTTTAGACTTTGATGATCTTCTACTACTTCCTGTGTTTTTATTAAGGCAAAATGATTTAGTTAGGGATTACTGGCATAAAAGATTCCAGCACGTATTAGTTGATGAATATCAAGATACAAATAGGACACAATATGAACTGATTAAATTAATTACGGCTGGGAATACTGAACCAAACAAATTTTGCGAATGGAATGATAGATCAATTTTTGTTGTCGGAGATGCTGATCAAAGTATTTATAGTTTTAGGGCAGCAGATTTCAGAATATTAATTGGATTTCAAGAAGACTTTAAAAATTCATCTAATAATGATCAGAAAGTCTCTCTGGTTAAATTAGAAGAAAACTATAGATCTTCATCAAATATTCTTACCGCTGCAAACTCTTTGATTGAAAATAATACTGAAAGAATTGATAAAGTTTTAAGGCCTACAAGGGAGGAAGGAGAACTATTAAAGTTGCTTAGCTGCGATGATGAGATATCTGAAGCTGAGGCAATAACAACAAAATTAAGGTCTCTAAATAATTACAATAATCAACCAATCTGGAAAAATTTTGCAATCCTCTATAGAACTAGGGCTCAGTCTAGAGTATTAGAAGAATCTCTTGTAAGATGGAGAATTCCATATACAATCTTTGGCGGATTACGTTTTTATGACAGAAGAGAAGTAAAAGATGCTGTCGCCTATTTAAAAGTATTAGTAAATTCTTCAGATAATGTAAGCCTTTTAAGAATCATAAATGTCCCGAGAAGGGGAATAGGAAAAACAACTATTCAAAAGCTTAATGAGCTATCAAATAAGTTGAACATTCCTTTATGGGAGGTCATAAATGACAAACAAAGCTTAGATGAGACTATAGGCAGATCATCAAAGGGCATTAATAAATTCACAGAGCTTATGAATGACCTTCTTTGCTATATAGAGAACTCGGGGCCTGCTCAAATTCTTCAATTAATTCTAGAAAAAAGCGGTTACTTAAGTGATTTATTAACAAGTGGTTCAGAGGAATCTGAAGATAGAAGAAATAATCTTCAGGAATTAATAAATGCTGCTACTCAATTTGAAGAAGAGACCGATAACCCAGATGTCGAGGGATTCTTGTCAACAGCAGCTTTAACAACAGACAATGATACAAAAAAAAATCATCCTAACTCTGTCACTTTAATGACTCTCCATAACAGTAAAGGATTAGAATTTCAAAATGTATTTATAACTGGACTAGAACAAGGTTTATTTCCAAGCCACAGGTCAATTGATACTCCTTCTCTTCTAGAAGAAGAAAGAAGATTATGCTACGTAGGTATAACAAGAGCTAAAGAGAGAGTTTTCTTATCACATGCAAGAGAGCGAAGATTGTGGGGAGGCATGCGAGAAGCAACAATTCCTTCAATATTTCTCTCAGAAATACCAGAGGAACTAATTGACGGAGAATTGCCTCAATCAGGTGGTGCTTCTATCAGAAGAGATCGTCATCTTGACCGTTTAACAAGAGTGGATAGAAACGATTCAAATGAATTTATTAATAGACCTATAAATGCAGTAAGAAAACTATATTCAGGACCCAGTAAAGGAAAAAGTTGGTTGGTTGGAGATAAAGTAATTCACTCTAAATTTGGCAAAGGTGAAATTATACATATTTTTGGCAGTGGCGAAAAAATATCGTTAGCAGTAAAGTTTGGTGATAAAGGGAGCAAAATTTTAGACCCAAGATTAGCTCCAATAAGAGCAATAAACTGAAATTTGTATGAATGATATTTCTGCTTATATAAATTCAGCAATATTAAAAATTCCTTTTAATTTATTTAATATAATTTCTCAGTATATTGAATTGAATAGTAGCGTTAAAGTTGCAATTGTGGGTGGCTATATAAGAGATTTATTAATAACTAAAATTCATAAAAAGACTTTTTTCAATCCACTTGATATTGATATAGTTACAGAAGGTTCTTCTGTTGATTTAGCAAAATTCATAAAAAAAAATGTCTCAAATGTTGAACTTTGTTTGATAAAAGAATTTGAAATATACGACACTGTAGAACTAAATATTAATGATTTTAAAATTGATATAGCTTCTGCAAGAAAAGAGAAGTATGAGGCTCCAGGATTAAATCCAATCGTAAAACATGCAAATATTAAAGAGGATTTAAAAAGGAGAGATTTTAGTATAAATGCAATAGCTTTTGAATTCTCAAAACAAGAAATTTATGATTTCTTTGATGGTATAAAACATATACAAGAAAAAGAATTGCATTTACTGCACGAAAATAGTATTCAAGATGACCCTAGTAGATTAATAAGATGCGCAAGATATGCTTCAAGATTAGATTTTAATATTTCAAATAAATCACTTCAACAATCGCAAAAGATTATCCAAAGATGGCCCTGGGTTATGATGAAGGACGATGCTAAATCTAAATTTCCGCCTGGAATAAGTATAAGAATCAGGATGGAATTGTCAGAAATATACAAATACGATAATCTCGCAAAAATAGTTTCTTTATTAAACGATTGGGAAATTATTTCTATTCTAAATAAAAATATTAGTATTAATAATAAATTTTTAAGGGGTTTAAAATGGATTAAAAAACTAAAAGGTAATTATATTCTCTACCTATTAAAAAATTCAGAAAACTTAGATCTTACTTGTCAAAGATTTTTTATTAATAGCAAGGAAAAGAAGATTCTCAAAGATTACTTAAATATCACAAATCAATTAGATAATGAAAAAGAAAATTTTCTCTATTTAACCCCTTCGCAATGGACTGAATTTATTGAAACAAAAAATTTAGATGAAGAGACAGTGAAATTATTAATTTGCAATGGGGGTTTATTTTGGAAATCTTTTTTTAAATGGCTATTTGTTTATAAATTTATTAAGTCAAAAAAAAGTGGCGAATTTTTAAAAAGTGAAGGATGGCAACCGGGGAAAGAAATGGGGGGTGAAATTAAAAGGTTGAGATATATAGAGATCGATAAGATCAAAAAGAAATAACTATCAATTTATTACTTCTCCGACCTTATACCATTTATCCTTTAAAAATTTTTCATACTTAGGATCACAACATATCAAAAGCGGCCCACAAGTTTGTGGATCTAATAATAACGAGATTGTTTCTTTAAAGCTGTCGCTATTAACTTTATTTTTTTTTGAAAATGCGATAATTCTATTATTACGTTTTCCTGCAATAATTTGATCAAATATTTCTTTATTTGATTCGAATAGAGAACTTTTAATTCCTTTTTTTATTAAATCAAATACTCCTGGATAAGCTTTAAATGCAAATAAATCTAATAAAACCCTAATAGGCTTAAGCTTATTATCTTTCCTTAATAAATTAGATGAATCGATCATCTCTTTAAGGTGACCTATAAATCCATAGCCAGTTACATCAGTAGCTGCATTTATAAATGTTTCTCCAAACTTATCTTGAAGCAAATAAATTTTTTCAATTAATGGTTGCTGACTTGTAACTAAATTTCTCATTATCTCCTCTGAGCTATCCTTCAAATTAATATTTTGCATTTGAGCGGCAAAAAAAACTCCTACGCCTAGAGGTCTTGACATTAGGATTATATCTCCTTTTTTCATACCGGATTTTAACCATGGTTTTGCTCCATTTTTCAAAACTCCCTGAACAGTTAAAGAAATATCGATTCCTAAAGAATAAGGTTGATCAACAAAACTTCTTGACTCAAAAGTATGCCCTCCAATTAACTTACCCCCTTGTTCTTCAACTGTTGTTTTTATCCCTTTTAGACAATGAGAAAAAAGGTAGCTTTGAAAATCTTTTCCTACTTTTGGAAGAGATATCAAGGCCTGTACAGATGAAAGTTTTACTCCGCAAGCCCATAAATCTGAGCAAGCATGCAACACAGTAATTTTTGCATTTAGCCAAGGATCGCTTATCAACGCTGGAAATCCATCAACACTTTGAAGAATGATATCTTGATTATTTTTATAAATTTCAACAGAATCCTCAGGAGAAGTTGCAAAATTTTCAAGTTGAGCACTTCTTAAGGATTTATTTAAAGTACTTTGAGGAATTTTAGCGGCACATCCTCTACATTCTTCCATCCCACCTTCGTTGACTTTTTGATTCATATTCGAATCTAAAATACGAAATTTCTTTATGAAACCTTCATCAATTTTATTTTTAAGGTACCAAATAAGAAAAGAAGGACCAATAACAACATCACCATAAAAAGCAAAAGCTTTCGGAAGCTTTCTAGGATAAGAATTTACTATTTGCAATCCAAATTTTTGAGGAGACCATTTTTTTAATGATTCACCTTTTATTTCCTTCTGAATATTAGTTGCCAATATATTTAACACTTTTACAGCAAATATTCCAGAAGAAGGTCTCTTAGAGGTTTTTATGACTGCGCAATCACCAGTTGCAAAAGTTCCTACAAAATTTTTCAACCTTAATTTCTGATCTGTAAAAAATCGTCCTTTTGAATCCAATTCTGAATTATATTTTTGTACCCAATATGGTGATGAATTTCCTGTACATAAGAGAATCTTTCCATAGTCAACAGGAAGTTTGCCAACTACTTCTATATTCGATCTGTAAAAAGTTTTTAAGATTTTATCATCTACTTTATTCAATTTGCATAGAATTTTTAAAGATCTTTTTTTCCATCTTTTTCTCAAGGCAAAAACAACTTCAATTGCTGCGAGTCCACTTCCTACAATTACAAAAGATTGTTCAGTTTCAGAATCATGCTTATCTTCGTTTTTAATTAACTCATAAGCCTTAAAAAAAGGTTTAATTGGGAAAGCAATTTGATTATTGACTAAATCTTCAAATTCTCCTGAAATTTTGGTTTGACTTCCATAATTAAGTACTAATTTTGAGTAACAAATTGATGGTCTATTTTTTAAAAAAATTTTTTTTAACTGAAAATCAATATTTATTACCTCTCCTTTTATGAAAGCTACTCTTGACTTTTTAGCTAAAGATCTAATATCGATTAAGCTTTCATCTAAAGAAATTGATTTAGAAATAACAGAAGGGAACATAGCCGAATAAACTAACTGAGTATCTCTGGATATAATTGAGACAGGGATTTCTGGCATTAATTTCGGATGCATCAACCATTTTCTCATCAAAAGAACATTTGTATGTCCGCCTCCAATTAGTACTAGATGATTAATAGTCATTTCATTACAATGAATAAACAGCATTTATTACCCATTAAAGAATCAAGATTAGGAGTGATTGGTGGGAGTGGTTTCTATTCAATTGACAAAATAGAATGTCATGAAGAAATCGAGGTCAATACACCCTATGGTAAACCTTCTGATTCAATTAGGCTCTTTAAAACTGGTAATTTAGAAATAGCTTTTATAGCGAGGCACGGTAGAACACATAAACTGAATCCGACAGAAATACCATACAAAGCTAACATTTGGGCTCTCAGATCAATTGGTGTGAGGTGGATAATCGCTCCATCAGCAGTTGGCTCCCTTCAAGAACAAATTAGGCCCCTTGATATTGTTATTCCAGATCAATTTATTGATCGAACTCATAAAAGACCAGCAACATTTTTTAATGAAGGAGCAGTAGCTCATGTAACTATGGGGGATCCTTTCTGTATGAACTTGTCAGGAATTTTATGCAATGTTAGCGAAGAAAATATCCCGGGAGGAAGACAATTACATAGAGGAGGAACATATCTAGCAATGGAGGGGCCCGCCTTCTCTACCAGAGCAGAATCTAATTTATATAGAAGTTGGGGTTGTTCAATTATAGGTATGACTAATCACACTGAAGCAAGATTAGCTAAAGAAGCTGAGATGGCTTATTCTTCTCTTTCTATGGTTACTGATTATGATTGCTGGCATCAAACACATCAGGAAGTATCAGTAGAGATGGTTTTGGAAAATCTCAGAGCAAATTCTGAAGTTGCTAACAAAATTGTCTTTGAAATCGCTAAAGTTATTGATATAGAGAGGCCTAAAAGTAAATCACATTTTTCTTTGAAAGATGGTTTAATAACACAAAAAGAAAATATCCCTAGCTCTACAAAAAAGAAACTAAAGATATTTACTGATTCTTACTGGAATTAAATATTTGTTTTTAAAATAGATTTTGGAAATTTAGCCCCCAGCACCTACCCCTTGATATGAACCGTAGAAGAATATTCCCAACACAAAAATAACTGCTAATCCACCAGCAGTAGCAACAAGCCAAAGAGGTAGAACACCCTCTGTCCATCTCCTCTCCCAAGCGACTGCAGGTCTCCCATCAGGAGTACGATCAGGTATTCTGCCATCAGGTCCTTTTAATTTGCTCATAGTTTTAATTTAGTTGAAAAAGTAACTGGAAAATAAAATTCCTAAAACAAATACTGCTAATAAGCCTAAATAAAGGCTTGTACGATTAAGTTCTACAGGAACTTTATTCGGATTTTCGTTTACTTGCATAATTAATAAATTTAACTTAAAAATTGCATAGCTGCAATAGCACCTAAGAAAAATACCGATGGAATTGCAAGTGCATGAACTGCAAGCCAACGAATCGTAAAAATAGGATAGACTCTGACTTCTACAGCCTGAATGGGTGGTTGTGAGTTAGTCATTTTTATTTTGTTCTTAAATCAAGCTGAGCTTTAGCATCATACCTCTGAGTTACTACAGGGGCTTTTGATTCTGAGGCCTGGAAATAACTGTCCGGGCGAGGAGTACCAAAAGCATCATAAGCTAAACCTGTATAAACAAATAGAAACCCTGCTATAAAAATAGCTGGTAATGTCACTGCATGGATAATCCAGTATCTAATACTGGTTATTATTTCAAAGAATGGGCGTTCTCCCGTAGAGCCACCGGCCATAATCAAAAATTACGTTATTTACTTCTAAATCTTACAAGGAAAAATACAAATTTTGTGGAGAAGTTTACAGCTTGGTTACAGACAGTTGTTAAATAGCAAGAAAATTAAGATTTTTTTAATTTTTTACTTTGTTTTAAATCAACCATTCCACTTCAATATATAACCCCTCTCTCCAAGAATAAATCCTTTGGGAGAATCTAACTCATCTTTTTCTAAAAATTGAATCTTAATGAAGTTAGTCGGCAGATTTGAGGCAATAGGATCAGAGCTCCAAGTTACACCATCATCTTTGCTAACTATTAAAGTTCCGTTACCTCCTCCGGCCCAAATATTCCCCTCAGGATCCCACCCCATATCTAAATAATTGTATCCATTTAAAATGGGAACTATTGGTTTACTCCAATTTTCAAAATCATTACTGTCTTCGTTAAATCTTATTTCAGCTCCTCTTGATAACATCCATAAATTCCCATTTGGATTAAATCCTATGCTTTGAACTCTCTTACTACTTGCTCTTTGATGAGCTATCCAGGTATCACTTTCACTATCAAGAGTAGAGAAAAAGTTACCAAGACTACTTACACTTACATAATCTCCTTCAGATGTTCTTCTTAAATCTCTTATACCGCCCTGTTCAGAGGGGTCTGATACTTTTGCCTCCCATGTTTCACCACTATTTGAGGTCACATAAATAGCCGCTGAAGTTGTTGCTAATTGAGCACCTCCCTCATCAGTAGTAGATACTAAAAAAGGTTGGCCAGGCAGCTTACCAAGAGATAACCTAGTCCAATTCTTACCTTCATCAATGGTATGCATTACTAAAGAAGGTTGTCCGATTAACCAGCCTTCAGAACCCTTAAAATCTATATCAAGTAAGCGAAAATTCTCTTCTGCAGGAATATCTAATGATCTTTTTTCCCATGATTTTCCTCCATCTTTAGATTCCATAATTAATCTGTTTGAACCTACCAGAAATCCATGTTTATTATCAATAAAATCTATATCTAAAGCATTTGACTGGTCTTCGAATTGTATTGTTTCCCAAGGACTTGTTTCACTCATTTTTACGCCAGTTGAAGAACAACTACTTAATATGAAGCAAAGTGTAAGAGATAAAATGAGATTTGGAATGCTGGTTAAAAAATTTTTCATGGATATATCTTAATGCAAAGAGTACAAAGAAAGGAAACATGCTGCAGCAAATGCTAAACCACCAAAAATTAAAATATTTTTTTGGCCAGGTGGCAAACTATTAAATCCAAAGCCATAAGTTAAATTTTCTTCAAACCCACTTGGCTTTTCTCTTGGTCCTATATCTTTATATAAATTTTTACCTGCCCTACACACTGGACAAGCAAAAGTATTACCGTCTATTACTGAAAAAGGAGTATCTTTTGGAATGTTAAGCTTCTTGTTCCCTTCTACAGGATCATAAATGTATCCGCAACTTCTACATTCGAATCTATTTTGTTCTAAATTAACAGAAAGTTCTTTATTATTAATTTCAAGGGATCTTTCAGAAGATTTTCCTTTAGTTAAATTTTCAACTATTTGGTTTTCCTCAGAAGATGGTTGAATGTTTTCACTCACGATTTAGTATTTAACTTTAAAGACTCTAAAAGATTTTGCTGAATTAAGCGAATTTTCCAACAATTTTTTTAAATGTTTTCATTACCCGGCTACGAATATTTTTTAGGCTTTTTAATAATTGCTGCGGCAGTCCCAATTTTAGCTTTAGTTACTAACCTAATAGTCTCTCCCAAAGGAAGAACCGGCGAGAGAAAACTCACCTACGAATCAGGGATGGAGCCTATTGGGGGGGCTTGGATTCAATTCAATATCAGATATTACATGTTTGCATTAGTATTCGTTATATTTGATGTAGAAACAGTATTTCTTTATCCTTGGGCGGTTGCTTTCAATAGACTAGGCTTACTAGCATTTATTGAGGCTCTAATATTTATCTCAATATTAGTAGTTGCTCTTGCTTACGCTTGGAGAAAAGGAGCTTTAGAATGGAGTTAAAAAGTTGAACAATTCACTTTCACCAAAAGCAATAAGAGAACTTAGAGAAGAAACTTGTAATCCTCTGGGTGCCCCCCAAGTCACAACTGACCTGAGCGAAAATATTATAATGACAAGTTTAGATGATCTTCATAACTGGGCTAGATTAAGTAGTCTATGGCCACTTTTATACGGAACTGCATGCTGTTTTATAGAATTTGCCGCACTCATAGGGTCTAGGTTTGATTTTGATAGATTTGGCTTGGTACCTAGAAGCTCCCCAAGACAAGCAGACTTACTAATTGTTGCTGGAACAGTCACAATGAAAATGGCACCAGCATTAGTAAGATTATATGAGCAAATGCCAGAGCCAAAATATGTCATTGCCATGGGGGCTTGTACCATAACTGGTGGTATGTTTAGTGCAGATTCAACAACAGCAGTAAGAGGAGTTGATAAATTAATCCCAGTTGATTTGTACCTTCCTGGATGCCCCCCTAGACCAGAAGCTATCTTTGATGCTGTTATAAAATTAAGAAAAAAAGTTGCTAATGAGAGTATTCTTGAGAGAAGTAAAGCTGAACAAACTCATAGATATTTAACTGTAGATCATGAGATGAATCTCGTTTTTTCAGGAAATACTGGTGAGTATTTAAATAAAAAATCTGAAAAGTCAATTGAATCTTCTAACCTTAATCAGATAGAAGAAAGTAGTGAAAATATATATGAAACAAATTTTATAGATAAAGAAATAAAATAATGGAAAAGAATAGTTCACCTGAATCTTCAGAAAAAATTGTAAAACAAAATGGAATAGTAAGTAATCAGCTTTCTGAAGATGGAATTACAAACGAATCTTTAGGGGTTGATCATATAGGTGTTGAGATACTTTCAGTAAAACCAGAAAAATTGTACGAAGCAATATCTACTTTAAAAGGGTATGGCTTTAACTACCTTCAGTGTCAAGGAGGTTACGATGAAGGGCCTGGAAAATGTCTCGTAAGTTTTTACCATCTAATCTCACTTGGAGATATTCAAGATATAAAAGAGATTAAAGAAATTAGAGTAAAAGTTTTTTTAAATAGAGAATCAGATTTATCTGTACCTAGCCTTTATAAAATTTTTAAGGGAAGTGATTGGCAAGAAAGGGAAACCTATGACATGTTTGGGATCAATTTTGCTGATCATCCAAATCCAACAAGACTTTTAATGCCAGAAGACTGGAGAGGTTGGCCATTAAGAAAAGATTATATACAACCTGACTTTTATGAATTACAAGATGCTTATTAGACAAATTTATTAATTTAATTTCTTCAATTTTTTATTAATAAACATTACTGCCCTTGCAAGTCTCCGGGGGTCATGCCTAAGTGTTGGAGTTATCTTTCTTGAATAAAGGGGAGCTTGCAAGACGTAATATCCTTCTGAAATTAATTCTTCTTTATTACAAATCACTGGCATGGCACCTCTACTTTGGTAATAATCAACAAGCGGTGACTTTTCAAATTGAATTTGAGAAAGTATTGCATTAAATATTCGATTATTTACACCAAAATTTGATAATTGCTTTTCTATCGCTTTGATGTGTTGATATACATCAAGATTATCCGTTTCCCCTGGTTGAGTCATCAAATTACTTATGTAGATTTTGGGAGCATTACTTTTTAGAAGAGCATCTACAATTTCAGGGACCAGTAAATTAGGTAGCAAAGAAGTATAAAGACTTCCTGGCCCAAGTATTATTAGGTCTGCTTCTTTAATAGATTCAAGAGCACTTGGAAGAGCTGATGGATTTTCGGGCAGATAACCAATCCTGGAAATCACTTTTTTTGATTGACTTATTTTACTTTCACCAAATATTTTCTCACCATCTTCAAGTTCTGCCCAAAGCATTACATCTGTATTTGTTGCTGGCAATACTTGACCTTGAACTGCCAACACTTTACTGGAGGCCTGAACCGCCTTTTCTAAACTCCCCGTAATTGTTGTTAAAGCAGATAAGAATAAATTGCCAAAACTATGTCCCTCTAATCCACTACCTCCAGAAAATCTGTATTGAAACAATCTTGTTAATATTGGTTCTTCATTTGATAAGGCTGCCAAACAATTTCTGATATCTCCAGGTGGTTGAACTCCTAATTGTTTTCTTAAAACTCCGCTACTACCTCCATCATCTGAAACTGTAACTATTGCAGTTATATTACTGCTGTAGTTTTTAAGGCCTTTCAATAATGTTGACAAGCCGGTTCCACCTCCAATAGCAACAATATTTGGGCCTCTATTTAATTTACTTTTTACTCTTAGTGCATCTACTAAAAATGTATTTTTTTCTGGAACAAGAGCTTTTTGTATAGAATTAATACTTCTATTTTGCCCAATACCAATCAAGAGAAGACCAAACAAAAGGATTAATGGTCCTAAAACTGAAATAGGCAAAATTTTTGTTACCACGTTCATTATCGAGAAAAAGACTTCTATTAACCAATAAAGAGGTCTTAAATTAGTCCAGATTGCAATCCCTAATAAAGAAGTTAATAATCCAATAGCAGAAGTTATCAGCCATCTTTTGATTACTAACCCTGGCAATAACCAACTTAGAATTCTTATAATTTTATTTATCAAACCTAAATTCGACTTTTTAAAATAAGATAAGGTTCTCTTTATTCTTTTTTTCTTCTTGTTCATCAAAATCCTCTTAAATTTCTTAAAATTTAAATATATAGATTAATTATAAATCAAATACATACATCCTTTTTTATTTTTAAAAAGTAGGCAATATGTATTTAAAGACAAATTGCTCTTTATACATTTTGAAAAAAACAAAACATGTCGTAGAAACCAATAATCTCTCAATTAGTTGGGGTGAACTTAATGTACTAAATAAAATCAATTTAAAACTTTATGAAGGAGAAAAATTAGCTATTGTTGGCCCTTCAGGTTCTGGGAAATCAACTATATTAAAAATCTTGGCAGGTTTGCTTTTACCCACTGCTGGTGAATTAAGCATATTTGGACAAAAACAAACTTACTTAAGATTAGATCAAAATAACCCTCCAGACGTAAGATTAGTTTTTCAGAATCCTGCTTTATTAGGATCCTTAACTATTGAAGAAAATGTAGGCTTCCTACTTCAAAAGAATAAAAATTTATCCAAGAAATTTATTCAAGAAATTGTAAGAGAATGTTTGGAAGAAGTAGGATTATTTAATGTTGAGAAAAAGCTGCCAAATGAATTAAGTGGCGGTATGCAAAAAAGAGTAAGTTTTGCAAGAGCATTGATTCCAGATCCAGATTTAGATAAAAAAAGTCAACCATTATTACTTTTTGATGAACCTACTGCTGGTCTTGACCCTATTGCTTCATCAAGAATTGAAGACTTGATTAATAATACAAACAATAAAGCCAATGGATCATCTATTGTTGTGAGTCATGTTCTTAGTACTATAGAAAGGACTTCAGAAAAAGTTGTTATGCTCTATGGAGGTAAATTCAGATGGGCTGGTTCGATTGATGAATTTAAAGAAAGTAATGATCCTTATGTTTTGCAATTTAGAAATGGGAACCTTGCAGGACCAATGCAACCAAAAGACATTTAAAAATTATGCGTAGAAGCTTAAGAGATTCGATAGTAGGCTTTTCCTTGTTAGGAGGTTTATTAGTATTTACATTTTTTTCATTATGGTTAAGAGGTGTAAAGCTATCCTCGAAAAATTGGTATCTTTTTGCAGAATTCAACAACGCAAGTGGTTTATCAAAAAAATCTCCTGTAACTTACAGAGGGATCTTAGTAGGTTCAATTGAGGATATTCTTTTTACTAATGAATCAATCAAAGCAAAAATTGTTTTAAATAATCCAGACATTATTCTTCCCAAACCTGCATTCGCAAGAGTTGTTACGAATTCATTTTTAGGGGGAGATGTTCAAGTTGCATTAGCAACTAGTGAAAAAACAATTCCAAAGAATACTCCAAAAGCCATATCAGACAACTGTGATAGTAAATTAATTATTTGCCAAGGAGACACTATTACTGGAAAGCAACTATCGAGCCTTTCAAATATCACTAACAGGATAAATCAACTTCTTAAAGAATCAAATCAAGAAAATTTAATAGAAAATGTAGTTAATTCAATAGACCAATTTGATAAAACACAAGAAAATCTTGATGAACTAATTTATTTATCAAAGCAAGAAATTATTAGAGTTAAACCTCTTATAAAAGAGGTAACCATAGCAGCAGGTCATTTAAATAATATTTTGTCTACTATGAATGAAGAAGAAACTCTAAAAGATATTAAATTAACAATCGAAGCGGCCGAATCAATATCAGGCAAATTTGATAAAATGAGTGATGATATTGAACAATTAATGAAAGATAAAGAATTAACTAAATCTATAAGAGATTTAACAATTGGACTATCAAAATTCCTTAATGAGATTTACCCATAAAAATTTAAAATTCATTAATTGCATTTAAGGCCATGGCTGCAATTGTCTTATCAGTAGCTTTAGGCAATTGAACATATTTCCCTTGTGCAGCTTCTGCAAGTTCTTTTCCAAAGCCACTAGCTATAAATTTCCTCTCTGTATCAATAATTAATAACTTTATTCCTAACATGGGGAATTTAGCTGCAATATCTAATACTTCTTGTTTTAAATCCACATCTTTTTCATTAACTTCTGCTTGAGCTAATGATGTACCTAAAGGGACATTCCCCCTCCCATCAGTTATTCCAACAACAATGACCTGACCTATATCTCCTGTAGAAAGAGCATTTTTTGCTACTTTTGCTGATTGAGTTAACCCATGAGCTAAAGGAGATCCACCTCCACATGGCATAGTCTCTAACCTTCTTTTTGCTGCAGTAATAGATCTTGTTGGTGGCAAAAGAACCTCTGCTTGATTTCCTCTAAATGGTATGAGAGCGACTTCATCTCTATTTTCATAAGCCTCAGTCAAAAGTCTTATGACAGCACCTTTAGCACTTTGCATTCTATTAAGTGCCATAGAACCACTAGCATCAACTAAAAAAATAACCAAAGCTCCTGCCTTTTTTTGAAGGAGCTTTGCCCTAAAGTCATTTTCTTCAATAATTATAGTTTTATTGGGATTCTTTAATCTTCTAGATTTCTGATATGGAGCAGCGGCTCTTAGAGTTGCATCAACAGCAATTCTTTTTACTTTACCTCTTGGAATTAAAGGTCTGACATATCTACCTCTACTTTGACTAAGAATTACTGATCTGCTTCCACTATTTCCTGATTTAGATTTTGCTGATGAAAAAAGCAATAAATCCGGATCTACCATGCATGATTCAGGATCAAGAATAAATTCTTCTGGAATATCAGGAGTAGAATCTTCTTCCCCATCAGAATTATCTTGTTCTTCTTCTTGATTATCCTCATTTTCGTTAGATTCAGGTTCAGAATCTTCATTATTTGACTGAGGTGGGGGTGGGCTTTGATCCTCAGGCGGTGGTGGTTGAATATTATCATCCTGAGGTGGTATTTGCGTAGCTCTTGGAAGAATTACTAACCTTACTGCAACCTTTAAATCATCAGAATTAACATTCTCATCACCTCTAAGGGCTGCATTTGCTTTGGCAACTTTTACTGCAAATAACTCAGATCTATGTCCTTCGACTCCACCTCTAAGGGCTTCATTTACTAAATAAGTTATTTGTTCTTTAGTAATTTTTACATCCTTTAACCATTGCCTAGCCAAAATTAACTGGGTGGATAAATTATCAGAGTCTTCAGACCATTTTTCTGAAAACTTGATATTGTTTTCAGCATGAGATAATACAGATTTTGTTATTTCAACTCTTTGGTTATTATCTATCGATTGATCCGCAGAAAGAACAATTGCAAATCTATCTAATACATGATCTCTTAAAGCTCCTTCTTCCGGATTATAAGTTGCAATCAAAAGTGATCTGCAAGGATGAGAAAGACTTAATCCATCTCTTTCAATATTATTTTGTTCTCTACCAGTAGCTTCAAGAATTAAATTTACAATCCCGTCATCCAATAAATTAATATCATCAACATACAGAACACCCCTATGAGCCTCTGCTAAAACTCCTGGCTGAAAAACTTGCTCGCCTGTATTCAATGAAGCAGAAACATCTATAGATCCAACAAGTCTGTCTTCCGTAATTCCAATGGGGACTTGAATAAATGGAGCCTGTACAACCTTGCTTGGAATACTTTCAATTTGATTAAGATAATCAATACCGATAATTTTCGTTATTAATTGATTAATATTTTTATCCCATTCCTCAGGTTTAGTTGGATCTAAATTTCTACTTATAGGTCTGAAAGAACTCTTATTATCAGTTAATTTCTCGAGTATTAATTCATTATCTATTATTTCTATCGGTGGGATTAAGGAATGCAAACCTCTTGCCAATACCGACTTACCGGTACCTCTACCACCTGCAATGATTACTCCTCCTAAGCTAGGATCGACAGCTGCTAAAAGTAAAGATAATTTTAATAAGCTGTGACCTGTAATTGCAGCCAATGGAAATGCTCTAAACGAATCCTTCTTTTTCATCAAATCCTTTATGTCTTCTTTCCCATTTAACTTTTGTTCCAAAATCACTTTAAAATTACCTGATATAGAATTTATCCAATAACGTAGTTTTTTGTAGTGGAATTGTCAAATCTTAATATCAAAAATGGACTATGTATATCTCTAGGAGCAAATATTGATAGTAATTATGGTAAACCTATCGAATCATTAATAATTTGCAAACCAAAGATAGAGAACCTTATCAAGAATTGGATAAATCAATCTAAATCTTTTGACAAAGAAATTGAATCATCAAAAACAATTTTTTATTGGTCCTCAATATATGAAACAAGTCCTCATGGAGTTAAGGATGATCAACCAAATTATTTAAATACTCTTCTTCTAGTAAAAAGTAAGTTTTTTCCAAACCTAACAACAAACAACGCAAAATTCCTCCTAAGAGAATTGAAAAATTTGGAAAGAAATTTCGGGAGAAAAAAGACACCCAATAATATGAAATGGCTATCTAGATGTTTAGATTTAGATATTTTATGGTGGGAAGATTTTTGTTTCAAAGATGAAGAATTAATATTGCCTCACCCAAGATTTATGAATCGTAATTTTGTAATATCTCCTTTATCTGAGATCCTAAGCAGAACACAAACAGTAAAAAAAATAGAAGAAACTAGATGGCTTGTTGATTAATGTACAAAATTCTAAAATAATTGTTAGGGTGTTTTTATTTAAACTATGGAAGATAAAAATCACTTCAGAAAAGCCATTTTCAAAGAAAAAATATCTGAATTAAGAACAAAAAAATTTAGTTTTGAAATAAATAGAATTGAACTTCCCAATGGTCATGAAGATGAATACGGACAAATAATATTCCCAAACGCTGCATTAGCTGTACCAATAACGAAGGAAAATAAAGTTATACTTCTTCGCCAATATAGGTTTGCTGTATCAAGATATTTACTTGAGTTTCCAGCAGGTACTTTAGAAATAGGAGAGACACCAATAAACTCAATCAAAAGAGAAATTCAGGAAGAGTCTGGATATAAAGCAGAAAAGTGGGATGAATTAGGTGCTCTAGTTAATGCTCCTGGATATTCAGATGAAGTAATTCATTTATTTCTTGCACGCGATTTAAGCAAATTAAACAATCAGGTAAAAGGAGATTTAGATGAAGATATAGAAGTTTTACTTATGGAACCTAAAAGTTTAGATAATTTGATTTGTAGTGGTAATGAAATTCTGGATGCAAAAACTGTAACGGCTTGGTTTAGAGCAAAACAATTTTTGGGAATTAAATGAATAACCCCAGAATACTTTTTTGGCATAGAAAAGATCTTCGAATCAATGATAATAATGCTTTGAAAAAAGCATTTTCTTTATCAAATGCTATTACTTCAACCTATATTTTAGATCAAAATTATTCTTACGACTTCAATGCGAAATCCAGAGCATGGTTTCTTGGGAATTCACTCGAAGAATTAAGTAAAAAATGGAAAAATCTTGGAAGTCGATTGATTATAGATGAGGGTGATCCCTTAATTCTAATACCTAAATTAGCTAAATTAATTGATGCTAAGTTTGTTGTTTGGAATAAAGCGATAGAACCTTATGAAATTAATCGTGATTTAGAAATAAAAGATAATTTAAAAAAATTTAATATTGAGTTTATAGAACTATGGGATCATCTATTAATAGAGCCTTCTCAAATTTTCACTGGAGTTAACAAACCATATTCAGTTTATGGTCCTTTTTACAAGAAATTAAAGTCGAAAATTAATTTTGTAAATATGAAAAAAAATTTTAATAATATTGATGATCTAAAAGATTTAGAGATAGGTATTAAAGAAAAAAAGAAAATTGATACATCAAGATTAATATTAGATCGATTTCATAAAAATATAAATTTTGCTGGAGTTGAATTATGTCCTTGCAAACCAGGAGAGCTCGCTGCAGAAAAATTATTAGATCAATTTATTTGCCAAGATAAAATTGGATCTTACGAATCTTCAAGAGACTTTCCATCTCAAAATGGAACATCTTTCCTTAGCGCTTCATTGAGATTTGGGACTATAAGTATACGAAAAGTCTGGGATGCAACATTATCTTCTGACTTAATAAATATAAATAAACACAATCGACTATCAATAGAAACTTGGCAGAAAGAATTAGTTTGGAGAGAATTCTATCAACATTGCTTATTTAATTTTCCAGAATTAGAGAAAGGGCCCTATAGAAAAAAATGGGACCTTTTCCCTTGGCAAAATAATCATGAATGGTTTACTCGATGGAGCGATGGGCAGACTGGAGTTCCTATTATTGATGCAGCAATGAGACAACTTAATAGTTCTGGTTGGATGCATAATAGGTGTCGAATGATAGTGGCTTCATTTCTAGTAAAAGATCTTATTTGCAATTGGCAAATGGGTGAAGAAAAATTTATGAAGGTATTAGTTGATGGTGACTTGGCGGCAAATAATGGAGGCTGGCAGTGGAGTGCGAGTAGTGGTATGGATCCAAAACCTTTAAGAATTTTTAATCCTTATACTCAAACAAAAAAATTTGATCCTATTTGCAAATATATTAAATTCTGGATTCCTGAATTATCTAAGGTTTCTAATACAGATATTCTTAATGGTGAGATATCTTATTTGGAAAAAAATAATTATTCAGGGGCTTTAGTTAATCACAATATTCAGCAAAGACTTTTTAAGGATCTTTACGCGCAAATCTGAAGTTCATTAATACAACTTTTTAAAATAATATTTAAATTTTCTGCCACATAAACTTGCTCTTCGTAAGAAATTTCTGGATACATTGGTAGACTAAGTACTTCAGTACAAATTCTTTCTGTATTTATGAGTTTTTCTCTAGAAAAATTTTTATTTTTGTAGGCTATTTGTGCATGTATTGGTATTGGATAATAAATAATAGAATTAATTCCTTTCTCGGAAAGTCTTAGTTTCAATAAATTTCTTAAAGAATTATTTTTGTTGACATCAGTTTCAAATAATTCTGAATAATCGTTATTTATATCGTAATTATAATTTTTTAATTTGATCACAAATTGATTCCAAGAATGAGAAACGTTTTCAGAATAAATCTTGGGTAAATGAATAAAACTATTTTTTTCTAATAAATCAAGATAATTATTAGCTATTTTTTTCCGATTACTAATCCATT
>QCSC01000024.1 GCA_003211655.1 Prochlorococcus sp. AG-469-F22
AACAATAGAAATACCACAAATAAAAAGAGAACAGATAGAAGAGCTTTTGCTATGGATTTAATTGAAAAACCAAACTTAGGAAAAAAATTAATTTCTCTATATAAATCAGAATTAATAAAACTTCCAAAAACAATTTTGAATCAAATAAAACTTGTCGAAGAGAAAAGAAGTTTTGGAGATGTTGGCCAAGCCTTTACTGATAAATTATCTAAAAATAAAACATGGATAGAAATTACAAGTCGGGGGGGGAAATAAAGATATAACTCCATATTCGTTGCGTCATCGTTTCGCTCATCAATGTCATAAAGGTTCAGGCAATCCAATAAGTATTAAAGATGCTGCGGCGGCAATGGGTCATTCGGTCAATACACACATGAATAGTTATGGCTCATATACCGATGAATTAGCTGTAGAAAAAGCATTTGAAAGACACGCTGAAAATAGGATTGAAGCATGAACTGTAATCCCATTAGAGAAAGAGAAGATTGATTTATTACTGATAGAAAACCAACTATTTGCCCCAGATGCAAACAAAAAGAAGTTAGAAAAGCTGTTCTTGGTTATCCAACCGAAGAGGACTTTATGCGTGACGATATATTTTTAATTGGCTGTATTCCAGACTTTCCGATTAATAGAACTTGGGGCTGTCGTAATTGTGATGCTGCATTTTTCAAAGATACTCTAAGAAATAAAGCTGCTTTAGGTGGGCTAGTTCCTTGGCAATGGCCTAAAGAATAATATTGACAGTCGATCTAACATAGAGGATAAAACCCTCTTTTTTTTATGTCACCTAATAAAGGTCCAAAAGTCATCAAATACAGTGTAATTACATCTACCACTGCGATAGTACTAATTTTTATCTCTTTAATACCTGTTTCAAAAAAGGCATTTTATTGGAATCAATGCTTTAAAAAAACATATCAATGGATTGATAAAAATGAGATGGAGCTAAAAAATTGGGATAAAGCATCAAAAGAAAGTATTGCAGTAGCAGTTTGCAATGGTGCTGTGTACGAACCTAAACTTAAAACAAAGTAATTCAATTGACAGTCGATATAAAATAAGGGGCAATTTGCTCCTTTTTTTAATGATTATGTTCATGCATACTGCATGGCATCCATTTATCCCCCATTTGATGAGCTCCTTCACAGTCAAATTTATAAGCCTCTTTTTCAGCCTGTTCTTTTGTATCAAAAAACATTGGCATTTTCATTTCTTTTTCGACGGGTTTATTTGAACAACTTAACGAAAGAATTGACATCAAAAAAAAAGGAAGAAAAGAAATAAAGTGTCTCAAAATTAATTTATAAAATCAAGGCAGATTAGTATTAAATATCTTTCAAAATATTTAAAAAATTGATTTCTTTACAAATATATATTGATTGACAGTAGAT
Organism: Prochlorococcus sp. AG-469-F22; assembly: GCA_003211655.1. Taxonomy (GTDB): domain Bacteria; phylum Cyanobacteriota; class Cyanobacteriia; order PCC-6307; family Cyanobiaceae; genus Prochlorococcus_A. The sequence goes on from QCSC01000024.1 coordinate 1,395, forward strand.
ATAAAATAAAGGCCAATTAGCTCCTTTTTTTAATGCCAGATAAAGAATTTAATTACGAGCTTCAAAAACATTTAGAAAAAGAAATACCTGAACTACTATTGCCAGCTAAGCCAACATTAGATGAAATTATTTGTGCCTTTTTAGAGACCTTTGATGTATTTGTAAAACCATCAACATTAGCAAAAAGAGATCCATTAGGAGATGCAGTAACAGGTGGTGTTTTAGGTGCTATTAATCCATATGCCATAGCAGTAGATCAGGGATTAAAAAGCCAAAATAGAATGGAGAAAAATCAAAAAGTTACTGAGTGGATTCAATGGAAACAATGGGCATTATCTCATCCAGATTTTTTTGATTACAAACAAAATATCCTTCTTAAATTTGAAGATAAGGCTTATGAAATTAGAGAGCTTGCTAACGAGCCAGAGATGCAAGAAAGAATATCAGAGGTCAAAAGAAAATTTATTAGGAATCAAAAATTAAGGCGAAGATTATCTCTTTTAATTGTTTTAGTAGTTATGGTTTTAGTAATTGTGGTTACTTTAAAAGACTTAATGATTTAAATGAAACGTTTACTACTTGCACTTCTTATATTTTCTGGACCTGTAATAGCAGAAGTAAATAATCTAGATAAAAATTTTTTAGATATCACTATGACCTGTATGACATTCAGAATTTTTGATTCTCCAGATAAGTCAAAAGACGTAGAAACAAACTGTATAAGGACTAAATTAAAAGAAAATAATTTATCAAAAGCTAAATACAATAAATGGTCAAAAGAGTACTGGACAAAACAAAAAAAAGCTTGGGATGATTTTTTAAATAACTTAGACAAAGAATAAAACTATGAAACGCTTACTACTTGCACCGCTTATTAAATAATGAACATCTAAGCTGCTAGTTTTTCTTTAGCTTGTCGTATTTTTAGAATTGAATAAGTTTTTGAAGCCCATTTTTGAGAATTAGATTTAGTACTTAATATCTTTCTAAATGATTGGCCTATTTTAAATACTTCTACTGTGCCTAGATAAATTATTGCCAGCACCTTAATTATGTTTATTGCGACAGCCATTACCTTCTCAATTCTTTGATCTTGCATTTGAACTTATTAAAACCAATTAAAATTACCAGTTGTAAGAAATTATGCAATGGCCTAAAGATTAGTTCTGATATATCTGGATATTTCTGCTATAACAATAATAGCTAAAACCACTTTTTGATGGTTTGAAGTTTCCCACCTCAAGACTTTTTACTTGAAAACGATTTAAACAATTTGCTCTAATCATCTCTAGAAAAAATTGGTTTGAAAATTGGTAAAACTGTAAATCTCTCGATGAACAAGAAACAGGGTTAATCGAAAATATATTGAGTAATTTTTAATGTCCAAAATGCCACGCCAAAAAAATAAAGTTCAACAGATTTCTCGTGAACGTGTTTCTGAGAATGTGGATTTTCTTGATTTTATTTTGGGTCGTTCAACTCCAGAGGAGATTGCTTTATGGAGGAAGAAATTTCCTCGATTATCAAAGGCAATTAAAACTGGGCTTAAAAATAAATTCAATATAACTTTTTGATTTTCTTTTAAAAATTCTGTTTTTTTAGGAAAATTCAATGGCTAAACAAGAATGGTTTAAAACGCCCGAAGCTAAAATTAAATTGTGCTGCTCGGATCAATTTCTTAGGAAAAATCGAGATATTTATGGAGGATTTCTAGAAGAGGAAATTCACTATAGATATGGTGCGAGTATCAACTCTCCAATATTTTGGAATGTTGAAGAATGTAAGAAAATTTTTCACTTGAGAGGAAAGATTATTAGAGAAGGTCGAGCAATAGTTAAAGAAATTGTTGGTAATAAATAATGGGAAAAGCTGCTCGAAACCTGTCCCTATATCAGGGAACTTCTCATAGTGCCAAAAAGCCTGCAAAAACTCACGCCAACTCTTCTAACAGTCTCTCATTAGAGTCAAAACAAGAGTGTAATGGGCGATGGACTCGGTCGGGCGAAAGGAATCCCTGCCACATTTGTGGCCGCACTAAGGACAATAAATGTGCCTTTAAAAATGACACTATCCATTGCTATTGCGGTGTTTCTAACTCTCCTCCAAATATAAAAATTGGAGGGATTATTCAGATTAATTATGACTCTTCTAGAGATTGGGCTTTAGTTAAAAGAAATGCGGGATTTTCTGGAAATCATTGTATTTTTATTCCGAATAAACCACTCGATAAAAATAAACAAATAACTCCAAGGCCAAAAGATAAAGTATCAATTAACAAACTCAATAAGTTGTTTAATATCCTTTCTGAAATGGTTAATGAAGCACTCACTCCACACATACCTTTTTTGAATTTGGAACAGTTGGAGGAGGTATCTATAAAAACTGATGAGGCAATAGAAAGATCCAAAATTGTTCTAGCTTTAACCAAACAGTTTTCTCAAAAGGAACTAATTAACGACATTCAATTATCTAATCTTTTTGAGACTACAAAAACGTATCTCTATAAATTAACCATTCGGGTCGAAAAGATAAAACAATTCCGAGAGGTCAACTTAGGTGAGGAGGCATTTCGTGACAACATCTAAAGCATTTGATGAGCTGCTAAGCCAAGGTGAGCTTTCAAAGGTCGAAGTCGATCGAAGTATAGAACCAGTTAAGTCAGCCCGAAGGGTAAAACCTGATGAAGCTCTAAGACTTATAGAGGGAAAAAATTTAATTCTGGGCGGGCTTCCAAGGCTAAATATAAGGACTAGAAATATAGAAGTTAGGGGAGTAGAAATACCTTCAAATGATATTTCACGTTTATATATGCGACTAAGTTCGCCAACTATGATTTGGTCTAAGGAACTTGCAGCTGATGCTGTTACTGAAATAGCCAAACGAAATAGTTATGATCCTGTAGTTGAATACTTGCAAAACCTTTCACATATAAAACCATTAGAAGATCGATACTGGGACAACTTAGATAAATTGTTATTTGGTATTAATGACCCAATAGCTAGACAATTTATGAAACGTTACTTGGTAGCTGCTGTTAAAAGGCCATGCGAACCCGCTAGCGAATATAGACAAATTCCAGTTCTAATAGGCAAGCAATGGATAGGTAAAACTAAATTAGGAAAGATTTTGTTTGGAAAGTATTTTGGGTCAGGTATTAAGAGTAGCTTCTCAGTTGATGATGCTACAAAGCTAGAGAGACTTTGGTGTTGCGAGTTGGCGGAATTAGACGGATTAACAAGAACTGCTCAAATAGAAGCGTTTAAAGACTTTGTCTCAAGGACTGAAGATTATGAACGTAGGAAATATGGCCGTGATACCGAAAAAATTCCTCGAAGAAATGTTTTCTGGGGGACTGCTAATAATCCGCCATTAAATGATAAAAGTGGCTCAAGTAGATTTGTTTGTATAGCTCTTCCAGAAGTACCTTTACCGATCGAAGAAGTTAAAAAAGCTTTTAATGCGATTTGGGCGAGAGCCTATCAAGAATATCAATCGGGTTATCAATGTTATTCGACAGCTGAAGAAATGAAGGAAATTCAAGAAAGGAATATTTCTTATTCAATTGTTGACCCATGGCATGACTCAATTGAAAATTTTCTTGAAAAAACTGCATTATCAATGTATGAATACTCTCTGATTTATGAGCATTTAAATCTAGATACCAGTCGGAGAAAAAATCTTGATTCGATAAGAATTAGGCAAATTATGGAGAGCCTAGATTTTACTTATAAAAGGCGAAGAAAAGATGGTAAACAAACTAGGGGTTTTTACAAGAACGAGTGCTAGCCGTGCCAACCAAATAAATAATTTAGTTCTCAGAAATGGAGCATTTTCTTTTATTTTTAATCAATAAAATATAGAAAATATCTTTATTAGTATTTTGACTGTCTCGGTTGACTTATTAATTACCCATCCCTCTTAAGACATAAATTACTTATAAAACTAAATTTAAAAGACTATTTTTTATTACTTCATGCTTTTGAGTTAAATCAACAGTTGAGAATCTCATCTCATGCCCTTGAATGGTAACTGACTCATTAATATCTTCTCCGATTGCAGGATGAAGAAGCATACCTGATGAATTATCAAAGAGTTCTTCGGCGGTACCTTCTTGAGATCTTAAATAAGCATAAAGTTGATAAATATATCCAGATTTAAGTGACTTTTCACGATACCAACTACTGTTTTTATGAAATATATTAGTGAATTTTGTATCAATAATAATCCTATGAGATTTGTTTTTATTATCCAGAATAATATCTGTTTTCATTGAAGGTAATATATTTTTTATTCCATCAGTGGCATTGTTAATTTTCCAATTAATAGGTTTACCTGTCATAACTTTCCAATTATTTGGATTCAAGTGAAAACGATAAAAATTACCAATTGCCTTTTCATAAAGTCTTCTCATCCAATGTTCACATTTCTCTGGGTCTAAAATTTCGTTTTTACCTTCAATATCAAATGGCAAGGAGAGGTTCATAGCTAATTTCGCAGCAGCTATCATCTCTTTATCAGATTGATCATTTCTACCAAATTTCTGATTTTCAATTTCTCTTGAAGTGGGTACTGGTCCAGTAACTCCACTTGCAAAAAGATTATTTGCTAATGAACGACAATTATTACTTAGAGATGGTTCTTTGATAATCCTAGAAATTCCATCCAGAGCAGCTCTAACATATCTGTTGCGAATATTATTTATTGATAATTCATTAAATGTGCAAGAGACTTTTCCTTTCGCTAAAAGTTGTTTCCTATATGTTGTTAAATGATTTATTCTCCCCCTGACTCTACTTAATACTTCATTTTTAGTTTCGAAAGAATAGGTTAATTGTCTTTTCAGCCTTTTTTCGACTGTTTTTACCAAGATTTTGGCAATTAAGTCTGGAATTTCTTCTGGTAAATCTTCTTTACCTTTAAGAGATTTATTTTGTGCATCTCCCAAATCTGATGCATACAGCATTAGCCACCATATATTCCTTATCGGGATACTCATAAATTTGTTAATAGATTTTCTACAGCTTTATCAGCTTCTTCAAGAGAATCAAACCAATATTCTTGGAGTAGTGGAGCAATTTCACTTTCTATCATTTCTACAAACCATTTTTTGGAATCTTTATTTTTTAAACTTTCATTTGGGGTGAAAAAACTATGACCTATTTGAAAATCTTTACCTAATCTACTATCAGAGGAAATTTGATTATTTAGATTCCCTATTTCTGACTGAATATAGTTTGCGATAGAAGTATCCATACCCAACTTATTAACTACAAAATCTTTCCAAGTTTTATTTAAATTTGGTTCTAGATTTATAAATGCAAATCTTCTTCTGAAAGCCATATCCACTAATGCTAAAGAACGATCAGCAACATTCATAGTGCCTATTATGTATAAATTAGAGGGAACATAAACTGGAATATGAAGCCCCTCTGAATTTGGATAACATAACTTAATTGCCTCTCTTGAATTTCTTTTGCTTGATTCAATAAGTGTGAGTAATTCCCCAAATATTTGAGCTGGGTTTCCTCTGTTAATTTCTTCAATTACTAATACATATTTCTCATCAGAATTTTCTAAAGCACGATCAACCATCTCCATGAAAATTCCTTCTTGTAAACTTAGTTTTTCATCACTTCCGGGTCTCCAGCCCCTTACAAAATCTTCGTAAGACAGATTTGGGTGAAACTGGACGGAACTTATTTGATGGTCTTTTATCTCTTCTTCTATAAGGGCCATTCCTAGACGTTTTGCTAACCAGGTTTTTCCCGTTCCAGGTGGTCCCTGAAGTATGAGATTTTTCTTTTCCTTTAATCTACGCATTATTAATGAAAGCTTATCTAAATCTAAAAATGCACCATCTTGAATAATATTTTCAATCCTATAAGACTCAATGACATCGGAAGTATATCTATCTTTCCAAAATGGGTCATTTATAAAACGGTTGATGTCTTGGTCTTTATTATTAAATGTGAAATCAATCAATTCGTCATTCATCCATTCGCCAGGAAGTACTTTCCATACAGTTGGACGATATGTGTAAAAATACCATTCACGTATTGGTTCAACCTTATTCCAATTTACTAATATTTTTTTCCCATCTCCAAGATTTTCCTCTATTACACCTGTTGCTTTAATAGACATAACTGAGGTTATATTTGAATAAGTTTTAAATGGCAATCCTTTCTTTCTTGTATAAGCTGCTTTTATAGCAATTTGGTCCCCTTCCTTCATCGAATGAACATAGTCATGGTATTTTTCATCAAAACCATGTTCCCAATATCCTCCCTCTATAAATTCATTAGTTAAATCTTTATTATCAATTACAGCACCTACAAACCATGATGGCCTTGTATCTTGATTTTGCTTTGGTTCCAGCTCATAGCAAGTTTTGAAGTAGTCAACTATTTCTACTAGTTCCTCATAAAGGGTTTCCTCCGAAAGCTTTTCATTATCTCGGTAAAAGAAAACCTCATCACCTTCTAACCTCGGCTCATAATGCTTGTGAATATAGGAGTCTCCATATCTCCATGGTTTATCAATATAATCTGATATTTTGGTCTTCGTCTCGTGAATATTTTCATCCCAACTGTTTATTGGTTTTCTTTTCTCCATTATTCCGTAGGAGAGAATTAAGATTCCTTCCTCCTTATAAAATAAATAAACAGGATTATATCCATCACTTACCGTTTTTCTCAAAGCTATCCATGGGATTTTTGCTAATGTCCCTTCTCCAAAAGAGACTCTCATTCGTAAATCTAAAAATTCATTAGGATATTCCTTGGTTTTTAAGCTGCCAGTATTAGTTTGCTTTATAAATTTTTTTAAAAAATCTAAATCCATCTTCGAATTTTTTTAAATTTTATATGAAAAGCTTTGAAATAGCATAAAAAGTTTTAATTATTTGGAGTAAAGATTATCCAATATATAATCCTGAATTGTGCGATTAAGTTTCATAGTAAAAATTTCCAGCTTCAGTTTTTTAAATTTATAAATTTTATCTTTTAGAAAATCTTGAACTCTGGAAATTGCAAATTTCTCTTGCTTTGATAGATTTTGAATGGCTGATAATGATAAACGCCAGCCTATTTTTGCCCCTACTACTGGAGTATTCCACTTCCTTGGCAAAATTGGCTAATTACTAACCTTTCCCTCGATTAGGGAAGTATTTTTAGTTGTAACTGTTTGCTATAACTAGATTTATATTTTCGAGTGGTCAAAATTAGAGCATTTATTAGAGCATTTAGTTTAAAATGGAGGCATGGACATTTACACCAAACAAAATATTATCAATTACACCTCTGACCCAGACGAGGTAAATGAATTTATTTGATTTGTTTTTCAGAAATTGGAACGAAAAAGAAGAAATTATTTCTGAAGATTCTCTTGAAAATTCTAATGATCTCTGGGCTGATTCTGTAACAACAGGTTGGGAATATACTTGTAATTTATCATTGATAACTCCAAGAATTTGTATTGAAAATGATGGGTTTATTACCAACGATACATCAGTCAAACCAAAGTTAATAGGTGAACCAAACAAACTTGGAAAAGATGGAGACCCTTCTGGAAATTTTGGTTATTGGGTAAGGAGGCATGGACATGAAGAGGAATTTGAAGAGTTGGCAAATATTTCTCAAAATATGATTTATGCAAGGCCTTCTGATATTGGAAGAATCCCACCCAAGTCAAAATTAGAAGATGATTTTAAAAGCTTTTTAATTGATTTTAGAACAATTGTTGAATCCAATATTTCTATAGAAAAAAAATTATTTATGATAAATGATGAACTAAGTATTAAATCAGAAGCTTATAAAGACATTTATAAAAAGTTAGTTTTAGAGAAAAGATTTCCTGATTCTTTCTTTAGAAATATTTTGTGTGAACTAAATGGAGTTACTAAAAATATTGCTTCAATATTATGGGAATCTGGATACCTTACTAAAGAACAAGTTCTTAATGCACCTTATAGTGAATTAATAGAGATTAAAGGACTTGGAAAAAGTTTGATTTCAAAAATTAAAAATTAAGATGATGAATACGTGCAACTCTGCTAATTCAAAATCACTGGGAAAACTTCTGAAAACGTATAACTTAACGCCAAAAAACAAACAAAAAGTAATAATTTCTGCTCAAAGAAAAACTGCAACTTGGTCAGGTCTTCATAGACTTGCAAGAAAGCTAGAATTCATACAATCATCAAAAGATCAGAAAAATTAAATTAATGGAAGAACAAAAAGATAAGCTTGAAAGGATTTATCAAAAATTAAATGAAGAAGAAGATACTGTTTTAAAAAAATGGTATGAATCAATAATTCCTAAAATAATATTATTATTTCCTTCAATATTATTTGCCTTAACTTTCTTAAAAGTAAATACCGATAAATCAATTTTAGATTTACTTATTTTTATCGCGGTTGGAGGTTTATTAGTTGCAGGCGGTATTTTTTTAAATTACTTTTTATCGAAGGGGAAATAAAGTCTTTTTAAAATAGTGAAAATAATCTGAGTGCTATGACTAATCAAAATTTCCAACTTTATTTGTTGATTTAAGATACTTTCTTTCAATTAGATTTCTGATAATTCCCAAACCGAATATCAATATCACGCTTACGATAAATACAATTAAATATTCTCTTTGAAGTGACGGTACTTCTCCATCAATAATTTTTTTAATATTGAAATTCTGATTTTGTAATTCTCTAAATCCATTTCCAGTGGCAACAAATGGTAAATCTGAAAGAAGGGCACTAACAATTAAAGCTAAAAGAAATTTTCTAAATCTTAATTTAGTCAGCCCAACTCCATAACTTACAAAATCAAACCAACCCGTCATTAAAAAACCAGTTAAAAGAAATAAGTTTTTCTCAAGATATTTTTTGGATAGATTTTCAAATTTATCCAAATATTTTTTCGACATAATTCGTTGAAGTATTTTCCTCCCAAATTTTCTAGATAATGAAAAACTAATTGAACATGCCACTAAATCTGCAATAAAACTTAGAAGTAATCCATTTACTAATCCAAAAAGATATCCAGAAATTAATAAGCAATAAGTTCCCGGTAAGATAGGAATAACGATGCTTGTAAATCTCAAAAGTAAAATTAATATAATTCCCCAGTTTCCTGATAAAGCTTCAACCACAAAAATCAATATATATTTGAATAATATATTTACAAAAAATGCTTTTAGTTGAAGAAGAAATCAAAAGTTAATATAAAAAGTATAAAAGCTTTCTTCTATATATATTTGTCTGCATTGTAAAAGAAAAAAGTTATGAAAATCGCACAAAAGTCAATAGTTAAATATCACAAGATTCTGCTATCTTTGAAACCTCTTTTTTAATAATTATTTATTAGTTTGTTTAAAACAATAAAGGATTTGGAAATTACTTTAGTCGGAATTGGTTTATTAATTGGATTAGTCCTTAGTTGGATTATGGGCCTTTCAGGGGGTGATGTTTTTATTTGGATTTATTGTCTTTATTTAGGGTTAGAAGTTGGAAAATTAATTTTCTCAGAAGATAGTAACGATGATGATGATGATTTTGGTGGAGGTATTTTAACTCCAGCTTTTCAAGGTAATTAATTTAGAACCAATCCACCATCAACTCACTTTTGTTTATACTTCTTTTGAAATTTTGATAATAGTTCTTAATCTAGATAATCTATGGATAAGAAAGATTCTTTTTGAAGTAAAAAGTCATGATAGATTTGAAAAGAAATAGTAAAAAGGAACCTGTAAAAGCTACTGGATTAAGAGCGCGAGCATCTTCGTCTTACTATCCTAATCAGAAAGACGATTTCAAAATTAGTAGAGGAAGGTTTTCCAATTTTTTAACCTGCAAAAGATGTTTCTATTTAGACAGAGTCAAAGGACTTGATCCACCAGGAACACCTGGATGGACTTTAAACGAGACTACTGATTTACTTTTAAAAAAAGAGTTTGATTATTGTAGAGAAAGACAAATTCCTCATAGATTATTTATTGATAATGATTTAAGTCATTTAGTTCCTTTTGATCATCCGGATATGGATGATTGGCGAAATTCTCTACATAAAGGATTGATGCTTCGTCATAAGGATACAAACATTATTTTGACTGGTGGAGTTGATGATATCTGGCAGCACAAAATTACAAAGCAATTAATTGTTGTTGATTACAAATCACAGGCAAAACATGGAAGAGTGGATAAACAAGATTATCTTGAGGATCCATATCATGAAGGATATAAAATCCAAATGGATTTTTATTCATATCTTCTCAAAGGAATGGGATTTGATGTTCATAAAACATCTTATTTTCTAGTCTGTAATGCAAAAAGAGATGATGAAGAATTTAATAAAAGAATGAATTTTGACGAATATTTAGTTCCTTATAATTGGAATATTGATTGGATTGAAGCAGAAATTGATGCAATGGTTGCTCTTATGAATAATGACCAGATCCCGGCACCACATTTATCATGTAAGAACTGTGCTTATTCCGAGCAATATGCCAAGTTGGTTTGTAATCCTGTTAAAGATAATAAAGAGATTCAGGGTAATCTTTTTTAGCCCACTTTTTTATTCATGAATCCATATTTTTAACTTTTTCATAATGAAGAGTTGCTAAAAAGAAATGAGCAATATCTATAAATCTATGTCTCTCGAAACAACTATGGTCTCAATTCATCCTCACTTCACAATTAAGGATGGGAAGATGGATCAGTGCATCGCTCTTTTAGAAGAAATTCTGGCACTGACAAAAGCTAAGGAACCTGACTGCCTTTTTTTTAATATCACTGCATGCGGTTCAGACAAGGCTTATGTAAGAGAGGCATATAAAGATGGTGCTGCCGCTTTATTTCATCTAAAGAATATGGGACATATGATTCCCAAGCTTTTTGAAGTGGCTGATATTAACGTACAGGTACATGGTCCTGCCGAGGAAATCGAACCATTAAAGGCAATACTCGAAGATGCTGATTTTTATGAAGCAATCTCTGGATTCTGATTTAGATTGTAATTATTGACAGTCGATCGCCAGGGGCCTTTTTAGGCTCCTTTTTATTTAGGAATTCAAAATAAATTAATCTTCCTTTTACTTTTTCGAAGTAGATTAGATATCAATTTAAATAGTTTTTTATGTCTTCAACGTTTTATATTGTTCATCATGAAATCAAAGTAGGAAAAGCTGAAAAATGGTGGGAAGCAGCTTACGCAGCAATGTCCCCAGGTGGCGGATGGGATGATGCCGTAGCTGCAAATAAAGAAAAAGGATTTTATAACCATTCTGCTAATGCGGTCACTAAGACTGGTCCTATGTATTGTTTCTGGGAAGTAAAAGAGGGTATTTCTGCTGAAGAATTTCAGGAGTTTATAGATGGACCTTCTGGCCCAGGGTTCGGACAAGATGCGCTTATGAATATCTGTAAACCAATTGACACAGCTTTAATGAATGGACAAACACCTTATCCGCCGGTCTTTTCTTGATAATTGACAGTCGATCTAAAATAAGGGGCAATTAGCCCCTTTTTTTAATGAACACTCTCATCATTTCAACTTTTAGCTGTACATTTGAAGAATTTAAAAATGATGTAACGACACTATTTCTTGAAGAAATGTGCAAGGAGTTTGTAACTGATTATGAGTTTGTAAAAGTCAATGAACACAAATCTCATTTATTAATGAACTGTACTGACTTAGAAAAATTAGGTGCAGAGATGGAATCTCCTTTTGCAAAAGAATGGGATAAAAAAAATAATTGCAAGGATACCGTATATTCGATTGAACTTGTTGAATAAATAAAACGCTTACTACTTATATGTATTGAGTAAAAATATATAAATTCCTAAAAATACTAATATTGCTACAGCTGAACCAAGAACTGTAGATGGTTGATTATGCTAAAGCTCCTTGCATCGCTTTAATTTAGAGTCAAGGAAGGCTTCGAACCTGCGACCTATTGCTCCCAAAGCACCTCCTCTAACTTTTTATTTTTGCTTCTAGACCAATTAATTTCATAAGAACTTTTGCATTACTAGCAACAGCTGAATATTGTTTTTCTTGCATTGCTCTAAACATTGCAGTTTCTAGAGTACATACTAATTTTGCTGTCATTTCAGGGCGATTTAAGTCCCCTTCCTCAAGATCATCTTTCAGCAAAAGATAAGCATTAGAGGTGATCTGCCTGGCTCTTCTTCTTGAGATTCCATATTTTTCGGCAACAAGGGAAGTAATAGATGAATAGGCTCGTCCTTCAGCAACTAATTCAGCAGCATGAGCAACTCTTAATTCAGTTTCTTGTTTAGTTGCTCTTTTAGTCATTACTAGTTGGTTTGCCTATCTTTGCATCTAGCTCTTCTGGATCGTATATAGGAAGCTTTTAACTATTTTCCTACAATATACCTTAAGTATATAAAAAGACTATAATAAAAGTATTTCTATGACTGACTTAGAGCGGCTTTAAGGGGATAGTATAGCCCCCTTTTATTGTTATTTAGCAAGTCTTAAATACAAAGAATAAATGAGCTATAATAATGAGTATTACTAGAGTTATGCTATTAATTAGCAAAATAGCCTTTCACTCTAATATTCACTCTAATTTAGTAATATTTATAAATAATTACTCTTAGAAACCTGTTATACCAATACTTAACGAATAAATTTATTTCCCTTGGTAAGGGAGAGGTCTCGGGTTCAAGTCCCGATGAGGGCATAAAAACCCTCAACCGCAAACAACTAAAAGGGGGCAAGAGGCGTCTTTTTTTAGTTTTAATTCCTTCGCTGATTGGGTTAACGCAAAAAACATCCGTCAGGAACTTTCAGTATAATTGAAATTTAGATTTTTAAAAGTTCCCGAAAAGGTCCCAAAAATTTTCCATTCTTATACAAATAATATTGGATGGATTGGTTTACATCCACGTGGGTAGATAAGGGATGTCAGGAGTAAGTTACCGTCGGTCGCCCTTTTCTTTATTGTCTAATCTACTGAAAGCATCTAATTTCTCTCTTGGTTTTTAGGTGCTTTTGCTCTTTAGAGTGTTCTGAAAAGGTAATAGGTTTTTGGAACATCAATTTATCTCTTCAAGTCATCTTAAGAAGGTTTTTAATCCACATCATCATTAAAATCATAACCATACCCTTTCTCAGGATTAGTCAGTTCTTCTAATACTATTCTTTCGACACTATCTTCAAATGGGATATTCTTATCTTCCACCTCTTTTACCAGTTTTTATTTCTATCTCCTTTTTATTTTTAGTATCTTTTTTTGATTGACTTACTTTGAAATTTCTTTCATCTTGAAAAAGAATTTCAGGAAATTTAATAAGATCTTTTATATATTCTTCATCTGATATTCCCTCTTTTCTGGGAATATATTTTTCTAAAAATTTAAATCTTCTTTCTCTTGATAATTTAGTGGGATACCTATATTCGAATTTTTCTTGAATTACTTTTCTTTTAATTTCTCTACTTTTTTTGTTTTTTTGTATTTGTTCAGGTGTTAATAATTTTGTTACATCTTTAATTTGAGCTTCTCTTAAAATTCGTCTTTTTTTATTTCCCTCATCTAACTTCTGGAAATCTTTTGAAGCTCTTAGCAACTTTTCATTTTCTCCAATATTATCGATTAATCTTTAGTGATATATATCGAGTAATTTTATATAAATTCCCAAAAAGACTAATGTTGCTAAACCTATACAAATAACTATATTTGGTTGATTATGCCAAAGCTCCTTAAAAAATAATATATTCATTTGATTAATTAATCATTGAGTAGTTTGTACCTTCATTTCTTTCTTCTAAAAAGAAATAGATGTTCATCCCAATCCCAGCTCCAAAAACAAAGATTAAAAATATAGTGATTATTCTTCTTCCTAATTTGTCTTTTTTACCAAAAGCTACCATTAATGGCTCTAACTCTTTTTGAACTTTTGGATCTTTTAATTTATCTAAAACCTTCATATTAAAAGCCTTGGGCTCATCTATCCTCTTTGCTCTAAAATCTTCAAAATCTTTGTGATTTAATGCCCATTGTTTCCATTGTGTCCATTCTTGAACGGCAGTTTGTTTCTTTTGACCACTCACTCCATAAGCATCTAATCCAACATCTGGACCAGCTAAACCTATTAATACTCCAGAAGCAACATCCTCTCCAACATTTCTTGAACCTGAAGTCATAGGCTTTACAAAAACCTCATATTTTTTAAGGAATTCAACTACCACAAAATCAAGTTAAGGTACTTCTTTAAAATCAAATTCTGTTTTATTTTTCGTGTATATTCAATTTGGTCTCTTGAATACTCCATCTATTAATTCACTAATTTCCCCTTATTTTAAATCGACTGTCAATTATTTAAAATATCAACTTTCAGTTGTAAAACCAATAACACCTATTTTCGCACAATAATCATAAACAGCTCTACCTTCTACTCCAGAATATTCTTCTAATTTGTTTACTTTTTCTACATTCAATTGATCATTTTTAAGCGCAAGGCAAAGTTGTTTCCCTTTAAAATTTTTATAAACAGGTGTTAAACTAATAATCAAAACAAGTCCTAATCCACCAAAAATACCCATAACTGTTTTAGGTTTTATTGTCCAAAGCTCCTTATAAAATATCTTTAAAAATCCCATAAAAAATTACTCTTAAAATAGTTTCTAAGATGATATCAATACTCTGGTAAGTTTAGTGATTTGAATTCTTCAATTATTTTCTGAGATAAGAACTTTTTAACTCCTGAACTACCTGTATCTGTGATCCTATATTTCTTCAACATAACAGTTTTGAGATATTCACTCACTATCGGGCTGAAGTTAACGTTAATCATTTTCGATCAAGTATCCTTTTTTTGTGAAAAACAAATAATATAAGAAATAATCATTTTTTATTCATGACAAATTTTGGATCAGATACTCCATTTATGCTTATTGCAAGATTGAAAGTACAAGAAGGTAAAGTTAACGAATATTTTGAAATTGCAGATAAAACAGATAAAGCTGTTGAAGAATCAGAGCCGGGAATGCTCCATCATACATTTGATCAAGATCCTGAAAACCCACTTAGTTTTGTATGGTCAGAAGTTTTTAAAAATGATGATGCCTTTCTTGCTCATTTAGTTAATCCACCTGTTGGTGATTACCTTGAAGCTCATGCTGAACTCTGTGATGGAGATTTATCTATTGAATTTTATGGAACTGTTGGAGATAAAGTTATTGAAGCCATGAATGAAAGTGGTCTTACTTATAAAGTCTTCAAAACACAACTCGGCTATAGCAGAGTTTAATTTAAAGTAATCGACAGTCAATCCTAATTAAAAGAGTAAATTTTTATCGTGATAAGGATATTTTGTTACATCAATAAAGTTTTAATTAATTTAGGATCCTACATATTTATCATTTATGAGTGAATATGAATAAGCACAACAATAATGCATTATCAATCTGTAAATCTACATTAGATTCTATGATTTATAGACAAAAGGTACTTGGGGAAGAAGATAATGTAAAAAACAAATTAGCATTAATAGAAGAGTATAGAGAATGGATAACTGAGGGGATTTTTGAAAGTAATGCCCTTTATCTAATTGATAAAAGATAATTAATATTTAATAATCAAATCATGAATAATCCTAAATCTGAATTAAATAAAAACTTTAGAATTATCAATTAATTATTCTCTAAAAAGAATAAATAATTTAGAAAAAAATAACTTTTATTAAAGCTAATTAGTTTAGAACTAAACCACCATCAACAATTAAATTTTGACCAGTTACTGCTCGAGACCAAGGGGATGCAAAAAATAATACAGCATCTGAGAAATCCTCTGTAGTTGTAACTTTCCTTAGAGGTGTGATGCTGGAAATATATTCAAAAACACTTTCTGGCGTTCCCTTACTAGCATCAGTGATTTTCAATAATCCTCCTGAAACCATGTTTACTGTGATATTGAATTGACCAAGATCTATGGCTGCTGTTCTTGTAAGTGATAATAATCCACCTTTGGCGGCTGTGTAATCATGATAAGGAATTACTGGATTTTGAAATAAATTAGTTCCAATAGTTATTACCCTCCCAAAAAATTATTTTTCATATTCGGAGTGAATATGTTGAGCAGATTTAAAAATCCTTTTTGAGTAGTTTCAATTTGGTTTTGAAAATCTTGCCACTCTATTACATCAATTTTTTTTCTTTGATCACCATTAAAAATAAAGTCATTTATTGCATTATGAATAATTGTATCTACTCCGATATTTTGACTTTCCAATTCCTTTTGCATTTTAGAAACTTGATCTTTTTCTCTAATATCGCCTTTTATTAAAATTACATTTTCTCCCAATGAATCAGATAATTTTTTAGCGCTTTCGTATGAGTTTCTATAATTGATAACTACTTTTGCACCTTCTCGATGAAATGATTTTGCTATTTCAGAACCCAATCCTCTTCCAGCTCCAGTTATTAGGACAGTCTGTTTTTCTATTGGTAAATTCATAATTTTATTTTCAAAGCAGAAACTATTCTTTATTTTTATTTGACTTTAAATCAAACATATTTCTATTTATATATTCTATTTCATATTTTTCAATTAATAGATTTTATTCTTGTGATTTCAGTCACATTAATGACAATCAATTATTCACTCTATTTTTTAAACCAGAAAAAAACCTCTAGAAATAAGGGTCTTTTTTTATGCTTAGAAATCAGAGTAAATTATTTGAGATCAATTAAAGATATAAAACACACTCATCAACCAGTTCATAAATGATTGACAGTCGATATAAGATAAAAGGCAATTAGCTCCTTTTCTTTAATCTTGCTATACCTGTATTAACTATGATTCTAAATATTTAGTTATGGCACTTTCAGAATTAACTGAGGCAACAAGGGCAAAGATAAATGATCTTCTTAAATATTGGAAAAAATGGGAGCATGTAAAAGATGCTGATGTTCTTCCACTCTTAGATGAAATAGCTACTTGCTATGGTGGAAAAGTTATAGATAGATAAGAAATAAAAATATTATTATTGCTATAAAAACGATAAATAAAACTTTGAAACGCTTTCTGCTTATATGTACGGAATAGCAATTACTTAT
>QCSC01000025.1 GCA_003211655.1 Prochlorococcus sp. AG-469-F22
ATTAGAACTTATTATTTTAGAGGAACTATTCCTGTTGATTTGTTCAACATGAGATAATCCTTTGCATTGATCTTCAATATGGTTTCTTGATAATTTATAAATTTCTAAATGATTTTTACCTAATATTTGTCGGAAGTTTTTTATTCTTATAACAAAATCTTCATTACCCAAGCCAAATCTGGCCCAGTCCTCTAAGACTCTTAAACCTTCTCTCGCTCTGTCCAGATTAGCGTCAATAATTTGAGATATTCGTAAATCTTCAGGTTGAATTATGTTTGGGTTTTTCATATAGAAATTTATTTATTATGCTTACAAAGAATTTTTAATGCATTTTCTCTGTCTTTTGTAATTTGATTAGAGAGTTGATCAATATTTTGAAACTTTATTTGAGATCTTAGCTTCTCAATAGGTTCTACTGATAAATTTAGCCCATATAGGTTGATGTCTTTATTAATTAAATGAACTTCAACGGCGGATGGCAAGAGAGGATCAATAGTTGGTTGAGAACCAAGATTCATAACAGAAGCAATTTTATTGGGAGAATTATTTATGGTAGACCATGCTGCATAGACTCCTTCACCAGGTAAAAATTTTCTTCCATCTATTTCAAGATTTGCGGTAGGAAATCCTAGTCTCTTTCCTATACCTTTCCCTACAACAACTTTACCCGTAAAAATGTAAGGTCTATTAAGTATCTCAAAAGTATTTTTTAAATCACTTTTTTGTAATAAATCTCTTACTCTGCTGCTGCTAATTCTTCCTTCTTTATCTTCTAAAATTGAAATGATTTTTAGCTTTATATCCATATCTTTAGTTGTAAATTTTATAGTATTAATATCCCCACTTCTTTTATAACCAAACCTAAAATTAGCACCTACAGAGATACTTTTTGCTTGTAATTGATTGATTAAAATATCTTTTATGAAGTCCTCCGGACTTAATTTAGAAAGCTTCTTATCAAAGGGAATTAGAACCAATTGCTCTATCCCAAGATCTTCAAGGATAGGGAGCTTTTCCTCTGGCAGATCAAGTCTAAGACGAGTTTCGTTATATAGAACTTCTCTTGGATGTGGCCAAAAGCTTGCGATTGTTGGTGTGTAGTCATTTTCTTTAACAACACTTTCTATTAATTTTCTATGCCCGGCGTGTAGACCATCAAAACTACCTATAGCGATTGAGGTGGGCTGCTTAACTTCAGATGGAGATATTAAAGAGATCACAAGATAACGTGCAATTTTATGATTTTGATGGCAAATTTGATTAGATTATACTTTAATTCAATCAAATGAATGTCTGACAAAATTGATTTTCAGTCGCTTTCATTTGGAATGCGACGCATTGGCTGGATACGCTTTTGGATTCAATCCATTTTAGGCGTTGTTGTAACAGCTGTTTTACTTTTTTCAAATGTTGTAAATAATAGCGAAGGACAGCTTAGTTTGACTCCTGGTCTATCACTAACGACAGTTTCTTTGATATTACTACTTTTTAGTTTGTGGCAAGGTTGGTTGATAGTCAGAACTGGAAGAGCAATTGCAAGTAATGCTAGACCCTCTAGAGGGCAAACAAGCAAATTAATAAAAAGAGGCTTAATAAATGATTTGTTAGGAATTTTGTTTGGCTTAATTGGATATCAAGCACTTATGGGTGCACTTTTTATACAGGCTTCCTCTCAAACAACTGGTCAACTTATTACGGCATC
Source organism: Prochlorococcus sp. AG-469-F22 (assembly GCA_003211655.1). GTDB lineage: Bacteria > Cyanobacteriota > Cyanobacteriia > PCC-6307 > Cyanobiaceae > Prochlorococcus_A. The sequence goes on from QCSC01000025.1 coordinate 1,703, forward strand.
ATCTGATATTCCTATTACTGGTCTTGAGATCTTATCAGTACTAAGCAATACTCAAGTTATCGCTGCCCATTTCTTTGGACTTTGCTTCTCTTTATGGTTGCTAAGAAGCATCTATAAATGAAGTATTGATTTTTGGCAAAACGTCCAAACTTCCTCTCCAAAACAAGTCTGGTTCTACAGGTGTAAGAGAAATTTTATTTTCTTGTATTTGAGAGACGTCACTAGGCCAATTCTTGGGACCATCGCCTTTTGATTTTAGATCTAAAACAGCCTCACCTGCTAACCAATAATAATCATCACCTCTTGGATCTTCTCTTTTAGAAAATTGGTTTTTATATTTTCTGATTGATAATCTTGTCCAGGATAATTCCTTTATTTTATTTCTTTCACACGGAGGTATGTTCAAGTTCAAAAGAAGAGACTTTGGCCAATTATCCTTTAGTGCTTGTTCAGCAATATTCATTGCAATTTCACTAGCAAATTCAAAATTTTTCCATTTAAAACTCGCAACACTAATTGCCATTGATGGAACATTTTCTAAAGTACCTTCCATAGCTGCAGCTATTGTTCCAGAACAAAAAATGTCAGTTCCTAAATTTGGACCATGATTTATTCCAGATAGAATTAAATCAGGCTTTTTATCTAATAATTCTGATAGTGCGAGTTTTACGCAATCAGCAGGGGTCCCTGAACATCCCCAAGCTTTAATACCTTTATCAAACAATTCATCTGCTCTCTCAACTCTCAAAGGTGACTGCAAAGTGAGGCCATGACCAGTAGCCGATCTTTCTTGGTCCGGACATACTACTGTTACTTTATGCCCTTTTTTTAATGCGGATTTAGCTAAAGCTCTTATCCCCTCAGCAAAAACTCCATCGTCATTACTTATTAAAATATTTAATGATTCCATTAATCAATACATTTTATTATGGACGATATTTAAGTAATATAGAAATATATCTATTTTTACTATATCAGTGAGTCAAATTGAATCATTAAGTCAAATTGAGGGAAAACTAAATAATCTCTCTCTCTTAGCGAATAAAAATATAAAAAATGCTAAAAGTGATTCTGACTTGGACCAATTAAGAGTCTCTTTATTAGGAAAAAAAGGAGAATTATCAATAATATTGAAAATTATGGGCAAATTATCCTCTGTTGATAGACCAATTATTGGACAGAAGGCAAACTTGATAAAAATAAACTTGCAAGATTTAATAAATGAAAGAAAAAATCAACTTGTTAGTGAAGCTATTGATAAGCAGATCGAAGATGAAAAAATTGATGTAACAATTCCTTCCACAGGAACCCTCCCTGGTAATAAGCACCCCTTGATTTCAACTCAAGATGAGATAATAGATATTTTTTGTGGGTTAGGATACTCGGTAGAGAATGGCCCTGAAATAGAGAGTGATTTTTATAATTTTGAGTCGCTTAATATACCTAAAAATCATCCAGCTCGAGATATGCAGGATACTTTTTATTTAGATGAAAATCGTCTACTTAGAACTCACACATCACCTGTTCAGATTAGATATCTTGAAAATAATCCTCCTCCAGTAAGAATTATTGCTCCAGGAAGAGTTTATAGGAGAGATGCAGTAGATGCTACTCACTCCCCAGTTTTCAATCAAGTAGAAGTTTTATGTATCGATCAAAATATAAATTTTAGTCATTTGAGAGGAACTGTACTTACTTTTTTAAAAACTTTTTTTGGAGATATTCCTGTAAGATTTAGAGCTAGTTATTTTCCTTTTACTGAACCTTCTGCAGAAGTTGATGTTCAATGGAAAGGTAAATGGTTAGAAGTAATGGGTTGTGGCATGGTAGATCCAAAGGTTCTAGAAAAGTTAGGAATTGATTCTGAGAAATGGACTGGATTTGCAGCTGGATTAGGTGTAGAGAGATTCTGTATGGTGAGACATCAGATTGATGATATTAGAAGGTTCTATACTAATGATCTCAGATTCTTAAAACAGTTTTAATATGATTAGTATTTTTAATTAGGTTTCTTAATCAATTTAGTTTAAAATACTATTAGTTTTAAATTTATCGATTGGTACGTAAAGCTGGACTAATCGTCAATGATGGTAAAGAACTGGCTGTTCAAACTGCAATTTCTGTTCAAAAAAAATTGGAAAAATCCAATTATGAAGTTGTAAGAGTAAGTAGTTCTGGAGGTATGGTTGGCTTTGCCAATCCTGATCAACATGTCCGTCCATTGGGATATTCGAATTGTGTGCCAGAAGGGTTCGATTCCTCTATGGAGTTTGCTATTGTTCTCGGTGGAGATGGAACAGTACTTTCTGCTGCGCGACAGACAGCTCCTGCAAAAATTCCAATCCTTACAATAAACACCGGGCATTTAGGTTTTCTTGCTGAAGCATATCTTTCGAATCTAGAGGAAGCAATTGATAAACTTATTATCGGTAATTGGGAAATAGAAGAAAGAAAAAGTTTAATTATTAGCGTAATGAGAAATGAGCAAAGAAGATGGGAATCTCTTTGTTTGAACGAAATGGCCCTTCATAGAGAACCTCTGACGAGTATGTGTCATTTTGAAATTTCTATAGGTAGACATGCTCCAGTCGATATATCTGCAGATGGGGTTATCCTCTCTACTCCAACTGGCTCAACAGCTTATTCTTTAAGCGCCGGGGGGCCTGTTATCACACCCGATTGCCCAGTAGTTCAATTAACTCCAATCGCACCACATTCATTAGCTTCTAGGGCTTTGGTTTTTAATGATTCGGAACCAGTTACTGTTTTCCCTGCTACTCCTGAAAGGTTAGTTATGGTGGTTGATGGAAATGCAGGTTGTTATGTTTGGCCTGAAGATAGGGTTCTTATTAGAAAAAGTAAACATTCGGTTAAGTTTATAAGGCTTGAGGATCATGAGTTTTTTCAGGTATTAAGAAATAAATTAGGTTGGGGTTTGCCTCATGTTGGTAAACCTAATAAGTAATCTAAAGTTAAAATAGTTTTCTTCCTCTAAGCAAAAATATAGGATTATTTGGATCCATTCTTATTCCTTCTGAAATACTTAAGCTTTTATAAGTCTGAATAAGATTTAAATTCACTTCGAAATTATTTTCTTTTAAGGTCTCTCTTAAATCTTTAATGCTTTGAATATCGATTAAAGGAATAACAACAATATCTCCACAATTCATATCTTTAGACAATTCATTAATAATTCGAAGCTTAGTCTTTTTATTACAGCCACCAATAATTATTCTCTTAGCCTCTCTCAAAGAATTAATATTATTGGAATTAAATAAATTATTTATATCTTCTTCAAAAATATCTTTAGGGGTAACTCCTAATCTTCTTGCATTTTCTGAGATTAATTCTTTTGAGCCAATTCTTTTATCAATACAAAATAATTTTAAATTAGGCCTTAATTTTAATGCTTCTAAACCAATGGAGCCGCAACCTGCTCCAATATCCCAAATTGTGCAATTTTCTGGTAACTCTAAATCAGCCAAAATCTGAATTCGAACATCCCTTTTTGTTAATAAATTTGGTCTGTCTTCAAAAGTTTTAAAAGTATCATCTTTTAATCCAAATAAAGGAATTGCTTTCTCTTGAATATCTTTTTCTCTTTTTAAAAGAACAGCAATATTCAAATTAGAAATATCAGATGGTAATTTTTCTTTTGGGTTAAATTTTCTAATCTTTTCATTTTCAAAACCTATTTCCTCACAAATCCAAAAGTCATAAAAACTCTCAAGATTTAACTCTAATAAATTATTTTGAATTACTTCTAAACCCCTGTTATTTGAATCTGTAATGATCGCTAAACTAGATGGCTTTAATTTTAGGGCCTCAATTAATTTAGTTGAATCTCTCCCATGAATACTTACATATATAGCTTCTTGCCAAGATATTTTTAGTTTGCTAAATGCTAATTGAAAACATGTATTTGATGGATAGAAGCATAATTCTTCTTTTGAAAAGTTTTCTAGAAGTATTCTCCCAATACCAAACCAAAGAGGATCACCCCTAGAAAATAATATTACGTCGGTTATTTGAGATTTAAGCCAATTAATCAGTTTATTATCACTTCTACTAACGAAAAATAATTTTTCTTTGTTGGTGTTATTTTTGGCCCATACTTTAATATTGGCAGAATATAGATCTGGAACGGCAATATTTTCTGTTTTTAAAAATAATTTTTGTAATTTCAAAGGTAGCTCTCTGAATTCAAAAGAATTAATTCCTATCACATGAATTTTTCTTTTTATCTGAGTCATAAACTTTTAAGAGGAATAATATGATTTATTTGTATGTTTAATTAATCTATTCTATTATTTAAAATTAATAATAATAAATTACTTGTCAGACAGGAGAAAGCGATTACACGAAATATTGTTAACTCTAGTTAACAAAGAAATTAATTTTGAGTTAATAGAAGAAGACTCTGGTGATTTAACAACGAATTTTTCTGATAAAGATACTGCGAATTTATCTCGAGTTATAGAAAAAAATCGTAAAATAATAAAAAGATACCAAGCTCTTGTTAGAACAGCAGTTACTTTAGACGCCCTTATGGATTCTGAAAATGATGAAAATTTTAAAATTAAATAAAAGTATTTTTTTAAGAGGTTTAATATCCTTAACAATATTAATTTCTCTTATTATTAATCCATTGAAAGTTCATGCAGAAATAGCTGAAACAGAAATTAATGGAGAGTTAATGAGAGCTAGCAGTGAGTTTTTAAGAGATCTAGATTTTGAAACATGGCAACTAGTAGCGTATAAGTCGCCCTTTTTTGAAGATAAATTGATTTTAAGGGTAATTGGATATCCTGGTAATCTTAGGATTGATCATCCAACAAGTTTACAAGTAGATTCTGGCAGAAAACAGTGGTTGTTAAATGATAAAACATCATTAAATGTTGAATTGGCTAACGATGGAAGACAAGCTGCTGCAGAATTTGATTTGAATGAATTAATAAATAATATTGATAAAAATAGACCACTCAGATTATCATTGTCGGGTGTTTTCTCAGAGTTACCAGTTCCTCCTTTCGTAGTTAAAGAATGGAGATCATTAGATTAATAATTTATTTGATAGATGATTGATAACCATATTAGTGATATTAAATGGATGAAAAGAGCTATTTATTTGGCTTCTTTAGGAAAAGGAACAACAAGCCCTAACCCTATGGTAGGTGCAGTTATTTTAGATAAAAATGGAAATCTTATCTCAGAGGGATTCCATTACAAATCAGGGATGCCTCATGCAGAGGCAATGGCTTTCAATAATTTAAAAAAAGATGCAAGAGATGGGACAATATATGTGAATCTGGAACCTTGTTGTCATCAAGGTCAGACCCCTCCATGTGTTAATAAAATAATTTCTTTTGGAATAAAGAAAGTATTTGTTTCTATCAAAGATCCCGATAAAAGAGTTTCAGGTAAAGGAATTAAATTACTTAAAGAGGCTGGGATTAAAGTTCATCTAGGATTATGTGAGAAAGAATCTCAAGAACTAAATAAGTCATTTATTCATAGGAATATTACCGATAACGCTTTTGGTGTTATGAAATGGGCAATGAGTATGGATGGGAGGGTTGGTCTAAAAAATGGTAAAAGTAAATGGATTACAAATAAAGATTCAAGATCATTAGTGCACTCTTTTAGAGCTTGCTTTGACGCAATAGTTATTGGGGGTAACACATTAAGAAAAGATGATCCTCTTCTAACTTCTCGAGGTATAAGAAAGCCTGAACCTTTAAGAGTAGTGTTCACAAAAACTTTAGATCTGCCAGAAAAATCCAATTTATGGGATTGTAAATTAGCTAAGACCCTTGTTGTATATGATGCTTCTACTGCAGATAAAAAATTTCTCAAGAGAATTCCTGAGGGTGTAGATATTGAAGAATTATCCTCTGATAATCCTTTATTGCTTTCAAATTTACTAGCAAAAAAAGGTTGTAATAATGTTCTCTGGGAATGTGGACCTAAGTTGGCAACTTCAGCTATCAAAGCAGGTTGTATTCAAGAACTAATGACTTTTATTGCACCAAAGATATTAGGAGGTGTAAGTAGCATGAACCCCTTCTCTGATTTTGAATTTACAGATATGGACGAAGTGTTTAATTTAAATGAACCTGAAATTAGTTTTATAGGCGATGATATTTTTGTTAAGAGTAATATTTAATTAATTTGGCTCTGGTTTTGATTAAAATACCGTTCGGTTCTTACCCAAAAAAAGTTATACAGATCCGGAACTCGTTCGTTTAGTTTATAATAAATCCACAATCGATATTAATCATGCCAATAAGACAAGATGATAATCAACCCAATAGAAGATTTGGAATAGTAAATATCATTTTAATTGGAGTAGGAGCACTTCTTTTATTCAGTAGCCTCTTCCCTAATCAAAATATGCAAATACCAAGAGTCCCTTATTCTTTATTTATTGATCAAGTTAATGATGGTGAAGTTAAGAGAGCTTATATTACACAAGAACAAATTAGATATGAATTAAACGGTGCAGAAGAAGGGGCTCCTTCAGTATTAGCAACTACACCAATATTTGATATGGATCTGCCTCAAAGGTTGGAAACTAAAGGGGTTGAATTTGCGGCAGCTCCACCTAAAAAACCAAATTTCTTCTCGACTGTTCTTAGCTGGGTAGTTCCACCTTTGATTTTTATTTTAGTATTGCAATTCTTTGCTAGAAGAAGTATGGGTGGAGGCGGTGCCCAAGGTGCATTGAGTTTTACAAAAAGTAAGGCTAAAGTTTATGTTCCTGATGACGAATCAAAAGTAACCTTCGAGGATGTTGCAGGCGTTGATGAGGCGAAGGATGAATTAGAAGAAATAGTTGACTTTTTAAAGAAACCAGAAAGATATACTGATATTGGTGCAAGAATTCCCAAAGGAGTCCTTTTAGTTGGACCCCCAGGAACAGGAAAAACTCTTCTTTCTAAAGCAGTTGCAGGAGAAGCTGAAGTTCCTTTCTTCATTATTTCAGGCTCTGAATTCGTTGAGCTTTTTGTAGGAGCAGGTGCAGCTAGAGTAAGAGATCTATTCGAACAAGCGAAGAAGAAAGCACCTTGCATTATTTTCATAGATGAATTAGATGCTATTGGTAAGAGTCGTTCTGGTTCAATGGGTGTTGTAGGAGGAAATGATGAAAGAGAGCAAACACTTAATCAATTACTAACAGAAATGGATGGTTTTGCATCCGCAGATAAACCTGTAATTGTTCTTGCTGCTACTAACCAGCCAGAAGTGCTTGATGCAGCCTTATTAAGACCTGGTAGATTTGACAGGCAAGTTTTAGTTGATAGACCAGATTTATCTGGTAGAAAAACAATTCTAGAAATTTATACAAAAAAAGTAAAATTATCAGACTCTATTGATTTAGATTCTATTGCACAAGCTACTAGTGGCTTTGCTGGTGCAGATTTAGCAAATATGGTTAATGAAGCTGCTCTATTAGCTGCTAGAGCAAAGAGGAAAAGCGTAGAGCAACAAGATTTGAGTGAAGCAATCGAAAGAGTTGTAGCGGGTCTAGAGAAAAAAAGTAGAGTTCTTCAGGACGATGAGAAGAAAGTTGTTGCTTATCACGAGGTAGGACATGCGATTGTTGGTCATCTAATGCCAGGAGGATCAAAAGTCGCAAAGATTTCTATCGTTCCTAGAGGTATGAGTGCTTTAGGATATACACTCCAACTTCCTACCGAAGAAAGATTTCTTAATTCTAAAGACGAATTGAAAGGCCAAATAGCGACACTTCTTGGAGGACGTTCTGCAGAAGAGGTTGTTTTTGGCAAAATAACTACGGGTGCTTCAAATGATCTTCAAAGAGCAACTGATATAGCCGAGCAAATGGTAGGAACATTTGGAATGAGTGATATTCTTGGTCCTCTTGCTTATGATAAACAAGGTGGTGGTCAATTTTTAGGGAATGGGAATAACCCCAGAAGATCTGTTAGTGATGCAACAGCTCAAGCGATAGATAAAGAAGTTAGGGATCTAGTAGATGACGCACATGAGACGGCATTAAATATCTTAAGAAATAACTTACCTTTACTTGAATCTATTTCCCAAAAAATTCTTCAAGAAGAAGTTATAGAAGGTGAAGATCTTAAAAATCTGCTTGCAGAAACTAAAATGCCTGCATAGTAGAATTTAGATCTTATTAGAAATTTTTATGATTAAACCAAACAGGCTTTCTAATAAAAACTTTTTATCAACCTTGGATGTATCTACTGATGAGGTTATTCATATTTTAGAGCTTGCAAAAAATTTTAAAAATAAAAAATTAAATATTAATTTAAAGAATAAAGTCTTGGGTTTGATTTTTGATAAGTCATCTACTCGTACAAGGGTTAGTTTTCAAGTTGCTATGTCAAGGCTTGGAGGTACTACTATAGATCTCAACCCGACAACATCACAAATAGGAAGAGGAGAACCTATTAAAGATACGGCAAGAGTTCTAAGTAGATATTGTGATGTAATTGCAGTTAGAACTTTTAAACATTCAGATTTGGAAGAATACACAAAGTGGTCAACTATACCAGTTATTAATGCCCTTACAGATCTAGAACATCCATGTCAAGCATTAGCTGATTTTTTAACAATTCAGGAGAAATTCCTTGATTTTAAAAATGTAGTTTTGACATTTATTGGAGATGGCAATAATGTCGCAAATTCTCTTATTTTATTCGGGGCACTATTAGGAATTGAAGTTAGAATTGCGTGCCCTAAAGGTTATGAACCAAATTCTTTAGTCGTCAATAAAGCTCTTGAAATATACAAGAATAAAAATTTATTGAAAATCAGTAATGACCCTACTACTGCTGCTTTAGGTGCAAATGTTCTTTATACAGATGTTTGGTCATCTATGGGGGAAGAAAATCAAAAGGCAGAGAAAGATAAAATTTTTAATGGGTTCACTATTGATAATGATTTAGTAAATAAGGCTGATAAAGATGCAATTATTCTTCATTGTCTTCCTGCGTATAGATCTAAAGAGATAACTGATGAAGTATTTGAAAGTAAGAAAAATAGAATTTTTGATCAAGCAGAAAATAGATTGCACACTCAACAAGCACTTTTATCTTGCCTTCTCCACTAGGAATAGTTGCAAACCAATTCATAAAAGGGTACAAATGTATTAGAGTACATTTGTTTTATGAATACTTCTACTGATAATAATCTTACAGAGGCTCAAAATGAGCTTTATGGTTGGATTAAAGATTATATGAAAAACTTTCAACATAGTCCTTCAATTAGGCAGATGATGCAAGCTATGGGATTGAAATCCCCAGCTCCAATTCAAAGTCGCTTAAAACACCTACAAGAAAAGGGATACATTTCATGGCAAGAAGGAAAAGCAAGAACAATGCAAATAGTTGATGAAATAATAGAAGGAGTACCAATTATGGGTTCAGTCGCGGCTGGAGGTTTAATTGAAACTTATTCTGATGCTCAAGATAATTTAGATATTTCTGATGTTTTAAAGACGAAAAATGTTTTTGCTCTTACAGTTAATGGAGATTCAATGATAGATGCATGTATTGCTGATGGAGATATGGTTTTAATGGAGCCAATTACAGATTCATATTCTCTTAGGAATGGAACTATTGTTAGTGCAATGGTTCCAGGTTTAGGTACCACTTTAAAATATTTTGTTAAGAGAGGAGGAAAAATATTTCTTGAAGCAGCAAATTCATCTTATGAACCAATTGAATTAAATTTAGATGAAGTTTTTTTTCAAGGAAAATTGTTAGCAGTTTGGAGAAAAATTTAAAAATTGTTTAGTTCTAGGATTTCTTTATAACAGAGTCAGAACTTTTAATTGTTCAGGTAATGGATTTGTTCCAGAGTGAATATTCATTAAATAATCAAGAGCTTGTGTTGGAGTTAAATGATTATTCTTTACTAACCATCCCATACATACAATAGGTGATCTCTCAACACCAGCAAGACAATGGACGTAAACTGATCCGTATTTTTTTAATAGAGAAAGATTTTCTAGAGCTAGATTTAATTTATCAATAGTTAAAGGCGATTTATATTTATGATCTGGGAGTAATATATTCCTGTATTTAAAATAATCTTTTAAGTTGATATTAAAGGGATTTTCTTCATTACTGCATAAACTTAAAATTCCATTTATGCCATTTATTTTTAATTCATTTATATCTTCGTAAGTTTTTGGAGCAGAACCTATTGCAAGTTCATCTTTTAGTATCCAATCTAATTTAATATTCATTATTCAACTTTTTTTCAAATAGAACTCTTAATTTTCTAGCCAATCTAATAAAAATCTTACTCTCTTTTTGATTTTGGTGAAACTCACTCCAAAAATACCTTTTATTTCTATATTTTGTTTATCTGAAGGTGTATTATCCTTGCTTGAATTATTCATGTTTTTTTTAGATTCATCATAATTAGAATAGTTTGCATAAGTTGAGTAATAACCATAACCTCCATAACCTCCATAACCTCCATAACCTCTATAACCTTCATAATTCAACCCATATTTTGAATTTCTATATCCTTTAGAAAACTCAGTCTTTTCTTCTTTAGTCTGGTTTGTTACTATTCCGTAAAAGTTAGCACCTACAGATTTAATTCTATTTATTGTTTCTTTAGGTAGAGATCTATCTACTGCTTGTAAGCCAACTAGAATAATCATCCCATCAACATGCTCAGAAAGTAACAAAGAATCGGCTAAACCCAATACTGGGGGAACATCAACTAAAATTATATCGAATTGGCCTGACTCTTTTAATTCATTCATTATATCTTTAAATCGCTGGGAACCTAGTAATCTTGAAGGGTCTGGAGGTATTGTTCCTCCAGTAATGACTTTCCAATTATCATAATTTTCGATTTTGTTAATTACCTTATGAAATTCCATTTTTGGATCAATAAGTAAATTAGAAAATCCTAGTAGATTATTTAACCCAAGTCGGTAATGGATTTGAGGCTTTCTCAAATCAGAATCAATCAATAATATTTTCACTCCTAAATCGGCAATTGTTTTTGCTAGGAGAACGTTTACCAATGTCTTACCTTCTTTTGGTAATGAACTTGAAAGAGTAATAGTTTTAACTTTTTGAGAAGTATCTATAAATCGTATTGATGTATAAAGGTTTCTAAAAGCTTCTTGAAAGAAAAATTTTTGATAACTATCTTTTTTTGAATTGTCATTATCTTTAGTATCATCTTTTTTAATCAATTCTAAAATATTTTGTTTTTCATTTCTAAGTTCCCTAAAAATATCAATATGAGGTAAATGACCCAAGAGGGGTAAATTAAGATCTTTTTTAACTTCATCTGGATAATAAAAGACATGATCTTTTTTATCTCTAATTATTGCAAGTATTAATCCAGAAATTAAACCAAGTAATAACCCCAAAGATAAATTTTTCTGGAAACTTGGTTTTATTGGGCTTCCGCCCATAATAGGTTTAGAAATTATTTTCCATGGGATATCATTCTGAGCCATTTCTAATTGAAAAGTTTCTCTGGCAGAGACTAAACTTAGAAGATTTTCATTTGCTATTTGCAATTCTTGTTCAAGATTTTGATATTCTTTTATAAGAACAGGTTGTTTCAGAAATTCCTTCTCTAGATCTAGTTGAAGTTTTTTTGTAGAATTAATACTTCCTTGATTTAGTTTTAAAGAGGTATCAACTGCTTCTAATTGATTCTTTAATAAAACAGGCTGAATTTGCTTTAGCCTTAGATTTAAACCTTTAATAATACTTGAATTATTTGTATATGTAGATTTAGCAGAAGCCAGTTCCTTTTCTACATTTATTAATTGTTGCAAAAGACCTTGATCAAAATCACTTATTGATAACCCATCGTTCATTTCTTTTTGAAAACCTCTTGCAGTTATGCTGCCAATTTTTATTTCCTTTTTTACATCCAGTAATCTATTCCTTTCTGCATTCAGTGATATAAGCAGATTTTCTGCTTCTTTCTGCTTGTCTTTTATTGTAAAGCCCTCTGTAGTGGGCTTAATTAGTTTAAATTTTTCACGAAAAGCAACAAGTTTTGTTTGCAATTCATCTTTCTTTTTTAAAATTTGTGGAGATTGTTGATTTAAGAAATTTAAGCCATCAGTTAATCTTTGTTGTTTTTGCTTGAAAGAAGATTCTAAATAATTTTCAGATAACCTTTGTAAGATTTTCTGACCTATTTTTTGATTTTTATAATTTAAGTAAACATTTAATATCCCCTTAGAAACAGTAGTTGAACCTCTTGTAGATTGATTAATAATGATGTTATTTTTTAGGGAGTTTACTGATAAATTAAATTCATTTGCAACTGGTTCAATAAATAGTGGGCTTTTAAGTAAAGTTATAAGAGTGTTAATTTCATAATTATCTGAATTATTAGTTATTCCTTGAAATAAATCAGATGAAGATTGATAAAGTTTTTTATTTTGATTATTAAAATTCATAGGATCCATTATCAATAAAGAAAATGAACCTTGAAAAACAGGATTAAAAGTTCGTGAATATATTGTGAAAATTGTTGATCCAAGAAATACTATACTTGTTGTCAAAAATAGCCACTTTTTTTTTCTTTTTATTCCGTACCATATTTCATTAATATCAATGTCCCCTTTCTCTGTACTCAAGTCATTTATGTTTTTATTATTATCTGGATTGTAATGTTCCAATTTTTGTAAGTGTTTTGTGAAATATTTAATTTTACAATAAAATAATAATATACTAAAACACAGGTAAATTGAAATATTTATTGAAATTTATTAGGATTAATGTGAGAATTAACAACAAATTAAATATTATTTTGAGCTCAAAAATCAAGAAAATTAAATTTATTTTTTTATCATTTTTTTCTTTGGGATTTTTCTTCAATAATTATTTAATTGCTCAAGAAACTTTTTCAATTGCCTCCGAAGAATTTCGCAATCAAAAAGAAAATTTAGAAATCAATAATTTCAATAAAACGAATAATAATTTTGAAGATATACAAAAAGATTTTTATTTAATCGGTCCGGGAGATATTTTGGAACTTACCTTACTTGATGTCCCTGATTATTCAGGAGAATATACTGTTTTAAATGATGGATCAATTACACTACCCCTTATTGGAAGCATTTATTTAAATAATTTAAGTATTACGAAAGCATCTAATTTAATAGAGAATAAATATAGAACCGAGCTCCTTAGACCAGAATTACATTTAATAGTTAAGTTTCCAAGACCAATTTTAGTTTCTTTAATCGGCGAAATAGAGAGACCTGGTATATATTCTTTAACCGAAAATGAACAAAGTATTTTTGCAGGAGATACTCAAATTAAAAATAGTGGTCTTCCAACTTTGATAGATGCAATACAAAAAGCTGGCGGGATATCCCAAAATGCCAATTTAGAAAAGGTGACAGTTTTAAGAAGAATACCAGGATCAAAAAAAGAGTACAAAAAAACAGAAGTTAATTTAATTAAGCTCCTTTTTGAAGGAGATCACTATCAAAATCTTTATTTATTTGATGGAGATATAGTTAAATTAAGTAAGGCAAGTCAGATGTCTGAAGATACTATGAAAATTGCTCAAGCGAACTTATCTCCAAATATTATTAGTGTTAGAGTTATAGGTGAGGTTAATAATCCTGGCCAAATTAAATTAGATGCAAATACTCCTTTAGTTCAAGCTGTTTTTTCTGCGGGGGGACCTAAGGCATGGAAGGCTAATAAAGGAAATATTACGCTTATTAGGGTAAATCCAAATGGATCAGTTACTAAGAAAAGATATAGCTTAGATTTGAATGCAGATGTGTCATTTAAAAAAAATCCCCCCTTAAAGGATAAAGATATTGTTTATGTACCATCTACATTCTTTAATAAAATGACTACAGGCCTATCCACAGTTGCTGAACCGATATCTCCTATTGTTACATCAATTACTCTATTTAAATTGTTAAATTAAATTCGTTTAATAATTTCTTGAGTTTTTAATAAATTTCAAATAAATATAATGTAATTAAATAACTTTAATAAACTTCTTAATCTGCTGCAGAACTAAACTTCTTTCCTCAGAACCATATCTAAAAGGGACTCTTGTTAAACAAGTAAGTGATCCTTTAATTTAATTTTGAATTTTCAGATTACTCAAGTAATTTATCCTTAATGTCTTCTTCTCTTTTTGCATTTGCAATAATTGTTGTAAGATTTTCTTTTAATCCTTTAAGAGGGAATTTAGAGATTTCTAAATTACTATTTTCGTCCATACTTACTAAACAATTAAATTTACATGATGGGTCAAGAATTGGGAAATCACTTCTTTGATGTGCTCCTCTACTCTCATTTCTTTGGAGTGCTGAAATAATAGTCGCCTTTGCACTTAACAAAGAAGATTGTAAATCAAAAATCAACACTAGATCTTCGCAATTATATTTATCGATACTTATATCAATATCATTTAGTTTGGTTTTGATACTTTCAATTTTTGATAAGCCTTCTAAAAGTAACTTTTCGTTTTTAATGACACCGCAATATTTCCACATGATTAATCGCAATTCTTGTTGTAGAGGCCTGACTAGTTCATCTCCATTTTTAATAAATTTATTAATGTTTTCATGGGCAATTGCAATAGCTTTATTAGATCTTAATTGTCGATCTGTTTTTTTTGAATATTTCGAAGATGCAATACCTGCACGTTTGCCAAAAATAAGTATTTCTGCTAAAGAGTTTCCACCTAAACGATTAGCTCCATGAAGTCCTCCTGCGACCTCCCCCGCTGCAAAAAGGCCCTCTACAGAAGTAGATAAATCCTCTGGATTAACCAAGATTCCACCCATAGAATAGTGGGCAGTAGGAGCAACCTCCATTGGTGATTTTGAAATATCAAGCATTTGAGTTTCAAGAAATTGTCTATAAATACTTGGCAGTTTCTCAATAATGAACTCTTTACTTTTATGGCTAATATCAAGAAAGACAGCACCATTTTTTGTTCCTCGACCTTCAGTTATTTCTGTATAGTTAGCAATTGCTACTTTATCTCTAGTTGATAATTCCATTCTTTGCGGATCATAATTTTCCATAAATCTTTCCCCTTTATTATTAATTAACTTTCCACCCTCACCTCTTACTGCTTCGGTAACCAAAGTACCTTCAATTTCTTCAGGTAAGACCATACCAGAGGGATGAAATTGTACCATTTCCATATCTATTAATTTACATCCTGCTTTAAGACCTAAATAATATCCATCCCCTGTATTTTCTTTTTTTCTAGACGAACTTTTTTTCCATAATCTTGTATGCCCCCCTGTACATAAAATAACTGCATCAGCAAAGTACACAGTTCTTTTTGAAGAAGACATATTAAAAGACATTGCTCCAAAGCAAGTATTTTCTTTAATTAGTAGTTCTGTGACATATTGATTATCATAAATAGGAATATTTAACTCATCCGATTTTTTTAAAAGTGTTTTCAAAATAGATAATCCAGTAAAATCACCCGTGTAACAAGTTCTACGATATTTGTGAGCTCCAAAAAATCTTTGATCGAGTTCACCATTTTTTAATTTTGCAAAATCTGCCCCCCATTTATCTATTTCTTTAACTAATGAAGGAGATTCTTTAGCCATTATTTCAACCTTTAAAGGATCCCCTATGCCATAACCCTCTAAGTAAGTATCAATAAAATGTTGTTCCCATGAGTCTTCTTTATCTAAAGTACCTAAAGCAGCATTAATACCACCTGCGGCTAAAACGGTATGAGCATCAGTCTTTGGTCTTTTCCCAAGAATACATACATCAAGGCCAGATTTTTTAATCTCAATAGCCGATCTTAAACCAGCTCCTCCACAACCAATGACTAGAACATTTGTTATTTGAGTGAAATGATCTTTAACAGCCAACATATTTCAAAACTGATATTATTTAACAAGTATAATTCTTTTCATTTAATAAAAAATAAATGCTTTGTCTTCAATATTATTTCTCCGAATAATAAGTTCTGAAAGTCTTTTAACAGTTCTTACAATTTCATCTTGATTATCTGCATCAAAATCTATATCTAATAAAACTACACTTCTTTCTCCAGATATATATCTAAAAGAAACTCTAGTTAAATATCTTCTTTTACTTTTTCTACCTTCAACAGACCACCCATGACCAACTTGACTTTTTAAGTAGGTGCGGAATTGCTTTAGAACAGTTCCAGAAAGCATGCTACAACTTGTAAATCTCTAGGTGCATTTTAAGGTGCAGAATCTATTAATCAAACGCTATAAAGTACTATAGGAATTACGGACGTTACGAAAGAAATCTTTAGATTGATTGATATGACTGACGTTTTGAGATTTGGGGCCATAGCTCAGCTGGTAGAGCACCTGCATGGCATGCAGGGGGTCAGCGGTTCGAGTCCG
>QCSC01000026.1 GCA_003211655.1 Prochlorococcus sp. AG-469-F22
AATTGAAAAGTATCTGTTTCGAAAAGTCCCACACTCATTATTGTTTGCAAACCAACTTCACTATTAATCGATCTCAAAATTCTTGGTTCTTTTTTTATCCCATTAATGTGTTGTTCTATCTTTTTCAAATGTGTATCAGTTACTAAATCACATTTATTTAGTATTAAAATATCACCATATAAAATTTGTGAGTAGGCAACACTAGAGTTTTTTAAATCAAAATCAAAGTTATCTGCATCAATAATAGTAATAATCGAATCTAATCTTACTTTTTCTCTAAGATCACCCCCGGCAAAAGTCATTGCTACAGGTAGTGGATCTGCAAGTCCAGTAGTCTCAACAATTAAATAATCTATTTTTTCAGGTCTATCTAATATCTTAGAAACAGTGTTTAATAATTCTCCGTTTATTGTGCAACAAATGCATCCGTTATTTAATTCGATCATATCTTCAGCAGTTTTTATAATCAATTCATTATCAATACCTATCTCTCCAAATTCATTGACTAGAACAGCCGTTTTAATTCCAACTTGATTTTTTAAAATGTGATTTAAAAGAGTAGTTTTACCTGAACCCAAAAATCCACTAATAATCGTAATAGGTAGTAAATTTTCTGCCATTTTGATGGTTATTTTGAAACTAATATAGTTTTATGAATTGTAAATTATTTTTCGAAAATATCATTAATTTCTGAAGCGATTGTTTGATCTAAATTACTAATTCCGCCTAAATCATGAGTACTTAGTTTAATTATTACTTTTGAATAGACATTTTCCCAATTCGGATGATGGTTATGTTTCTCGCAAATTAAAGCAATCTTTGTCATAAAGGAGAAGGCTTCTATAAAATTACTAAAATTAAATTCTCTTTCAATATGATTTTTCATAATTCTCCATCCTCCTATTTTTGCAGATAGTTCTTTTAATTCCTCATTTTCTAAAAGGTATGGTTTCATAACTATTTATTGTGACTGTTTACTATTATAGATACTTGATTTTTTTTCCCCAATAATATGAACACTTATAATTCTTTTTTTTGTACTAAATCGATGTTCCCATAAATAAATTGCTTGCCAAGTGCCAAGTATGAGTTTCCCTTTTTGAAAGCTTAAAGACAAATTAGTATTTGTTAAAGCAGTTTTAATATGAGCTGGCATATCGTCCTCTCCTTCTTGAAAATGTTCATAATATATCTCCTCTCTTTCTTTTGATAACGAGGTATAACAGTTGTACGGAACTATAGATTTAATGAACTTTTCTAGATCTTTAAGAACATTTGGATCTGCATTTTCATTAATAGTCAAACTACAACTTGTGTGTAGAGAGGTTAAGCAAAAAATTCCTGAATCAAAATTACTTTTTTGTATGAATAAATTTAAATCATTAGTAATATCAGTGAAACCCTCCCCGTTGGTTATAAAGTTTAATTTTGAGAAAATTTGTTCCATAAATATTTAAAGTCCTAATAAGCAATATCCTATTATGAATATAGTTTGAAACTTTTATGCTTAGGAAAATATTTTCGTCTTAAAATAATAGATAATTAAGTTAAATATTTTTGTCTGAAAAAGAATGGAATAAGCTTGGAGCTTATTTAAAAGAAACTCAAATATTAGGCTCAATACAGAGTACTCTTTATTGGGATCAAAATACGGGTATGCCCAAGAAAGGAGCGTCTTGGAGATCTGAACAACTTACGTATATCGCAAAAATACTGCATAAGAGAAATTCCTCTGAAGAGTTTTCAGATTTAATTAAAGCTGCTCAGGATGAGTTTAGAGGTGGCTTAGAGAAATCATTAAATCAAGAAATTATTCGAAGTAAAAAAAGAAACCTTGAATTATTAATCAAGGAATTTAATAGGCAAAAAAATTTAGATCCTAAACTAGTTGAAGCACTTGCTAAAGCTAAATCAAAAGGTTATGAAAGTTGGCAAGAAGCCAAAAGAAAATCCGATTTTGAGATTTTCTTACCAATTTTTAAAAATTTGATCGAATTACGTATTGAAGAGACAAAACAAATATCAGATAAATACACACCTTGGGAAACTTTAGCTCAGCCTTTTGAGCCTGATTTAACTCTGGAGTGGTTAAATAAAATTTTCCAGCCACTTAAAGAAATCATCCCATCTCTAATAAGTAACCTCAAAAAATCAGAAAAGTATCACTGGGATTTAAGTCCTAAATCTCAGCAAAATTTATGTTCTAAATTACTTGATGAGTTTGGGAGAGATGAAGATCTAGTGGTTGTTGCAAAATCTCCCCATCCTTTTTCTATTACTTTAGGCCCAGAAGACTACAGGATTACTACTAGGGTTGTAGAAGGGGAACCCTTATCAAGTTTTCTAGCTACTGCGCATGAGTGGGGACATTCGATTTATGAGCAGGGTTTGCCATCTCAGAGTCATCAATGGTTTGCTTGGCCTTTGGGTCAAGCAACATCAATGGCTGTTCATGAAAGCCAATCTTTATTTTGGGAAAATAGGATAGTTAAATCAAAATCTTTTTCTAAAAGGTTTTTTAAACATTTTGTTTCTGAGGGTTGTTCTTTAAATAACCATTTAGAACTCTGGAAATCTATTAACCATTTGAAGGCAGGTTTAAATAGAGTTGAGGCAGATGAATTAAGCTATGGGTTGCATATTTTAATTAGAACTGAACTTGAAATAGATTTAATTGAAGGAGGTCTAGAAGCGAAAGATGTTCCATCAGAATGGAATAAAAGATATTACGAACTTTTAGGGATTAGGCCATCGAATGATGCTGAGGGTTGTTTGCAAGATGTTCATTGGAGTGAAGGAGCATTTGGATATTTCCCTTCGTACTTGTTAGGTCATCTTGTAAGTGCACAAATCTCTTCGCAAATGGAAAAGGAAATAGGATTAATTGATAATTTAGTTGAAGATGGAGAATATGAAAAAATAATTTTATGGTTAAAAAATAATATTCACAACTATGGAAGATCTGTTAACTCTATGCAACTAGTGAGAAATGTCACTGAAGAAGAACTAACATCAAAGTACTTTGTTAATCATTTGAGATCGAAAATAAAAGATTTAAGCTAAAAATTTACGTTTTAGAATTTGATTGAGTGTGAGGATGTAGGATAAATAAAAATAATTTTTTGATGGCAAACCTTAATCAACCCCCAAGTAGAGTTACCCCAAATTTATTGCATATTTTAGATGCTTTTACAGACAATACAAAATCAATTGCTAATACAATTGTTGAGTTAAATTCTAATACTATAAATAAGTATGAGTTAATTACTGAAACGGGACATTTGAAACTTGATAGAGTTGGTTATTCATCACTCGCATACCCTTTTGCTTATGGATGTATTCCAAGAACTTGGGATGAGGATGGCGATCCTCTTGATATTGAAATAGTTGGTGTTACAGAACCACTAGTGCCAGGTTCAATCGTAGAGTCAAGGATAATTGGAGTGATGAAATTTGATGATGGAGGAGAAGTTGATGACAAAGTAATTGCTGTCCTATCAGATGATAAGAGAATGGATCATATTCATACTTTTGAGGATCTTGGGGAACATTGGCTTAATGAGACCAAGTATTATTGGGAACATTATAAAGATCTGAAAAAACCAGGGACATGTACTGTTAATGGCTTTTATGGAATTGAAGAAGCTGTAAAAGTAATTCAAGATTGTGAATCTAGATACCAAAAAGAAATTGAACCTAAATTAGTTGATTAACAAAAATTACTTCTCTCTAAATTGTTCAAATATTTCCGAAAGAATTTTATCAGCCCCCTGAAGTTTTAGCTTTTCAGCTAATTTCTTACCAACTTCCTCTGGATATTTAATATTTCCTATCGTTTCATCTTTAATAAGTCTTTTCCCATCAATAGATGCAACCATTCCTATTAGGGCTATTTCATCATTTTGAATCCTACTATTAACTCCTATAGGAACTTGACATCCCCCTTCAAGTTCTCTTAAAAAAGATCTTTCGGCTAAACATCTTTTGCTAGAGACCTTATCTTCTAGGACACTTATAATTCTTAGAACTTCTTTATCATCAGATTTACATTCAATTCCTAAAGCACCTTGCCCAACAGCATGGAGGGAAATCTCATTTGGAATAATTTGATGAATTCTTGATTCAAATCCTAATCTCTTTAAACCCGCTGCAGCAAGAATAATACAGTCAAATTCTTCTGAGTCTAGTTTTTCTATTCTTGTAATAACGTTCCCCCTAATATCTTTGAAATCAAGATGCGGAAATTTATATCTTAATTGAGCAAGTCTCCTTAAGGAACTTGTTCCAACGATTGAACCTGGAGGTAAACTTTCTAATTGATAAATTTTATTTTTTTTGTTGACTACTAAAGCATCTGAAGGGTCTTCTCTTTTTGTAATACATCCTAATGTAAGTCCATCAGGTAAATTTGTAGGCAAATCTTTCAAGGAATGCACTGCAATATCTGCATGTCCCACAAGCATTTGAGCTTCAAGTTCTTTTGTGAAAAGTCCTTTATCTCCTATTTTGGCTAAGGCGACATCCAGAATTTTGTCACCTTGAGTTGCCATGGCCTCTATCGATACTTCCAAGTCAGGAATATTTTTTTCTAGTTGCTCTTTAACCCATAATGTTTGAACCATAGCTAATTTACTTCTTCTACTAGCTATCTTTAATTTAAATTTAGTCATTAAATATTGGTTTGATTAGTTTAAGATAAAGTCGCATATATTTTAAACTAATATTTGCTAACTTTTCAAAGCCGAAAAATTATATTTAACTTTTTTATTTAATATATTCCTTTAAAACGCCATTTCTGTTTGGATGTCTTAACTTTCTCAGAGCTTTTGCTTCTATTTGTCTAATTCTCTCTCTTGTGACATCAAAAATTTGTCCTATCTCTTCGAGAGTCTTCATTCTTCCATCATCTATTCCATATCGCAGTCTTAGAACATCCCTTTCTCTTGGGCTTAGAGTCGCTAAAACCCCTTCTAAATCTTCTCTCAATAAAGTTTTAGATACATCTTGTTCTGGATTCTCAATATCAGCCTCTATAAAGTCTCCAAGCCTTGAATCCTCTTCTTTACCTATGGGTGTCTCTAACGAAATTGGAAGCTGAGCACTTTTAGCTATAAATCTTAATTTTTCAATTGTCATTTCCATACTCTCAGCTATTTCTTCTTCGCTAGGCTTTCTCCCAAACTCTTGACTAAGAACTTTGGTTGTTTTTTTTATTCTAGAAATTGTTTCATATAAGTGAACAGGCAATCTAATCGTTCTACTTTGATCTGCTATCGCTCGTGTTATCGCTTGACGAATCCACCAAGTAGCATAAGTAGAAAATTTATAACCTTTTTCATGGTCAAATTTTTCTGCAGCTCTTATTAAACCTAAGCTTCCTTCTTGTATTAAATCTTGAAAAGATAGCCCTCTATTCATATATTTCTTAGCAATAGAGACAACTAATCTTAAATTAGATTGAACCATCTTCTCTTTAGCTCTTCTCCCTAAGAGAAGTCTTCTTCTGAATTTAGAGAGAGGCATGTCGGTTAATTCAGCCCATTCTCTAACTGAAGGGAAATGTCCTTTCTCAGACTCGTATTGAGTAGCTAACTCTTCAAGTTGGAGTAGATCAGCTATTTTTCTGGCAAGTTCAATTTCTTCATCAGGTCTTAATAATCTAATTCTTCCAATTTCCTGAAGATAAACTCTTATAGAATCTTCTGTGTATATTCCCTTTGGTCCAAGCTTTACGTTACCAATAGCTTTGGCCTCTTCGTCAGAACGATTGAATTCATTATTATTTTCAATACTTCCTTCATCATTAAGTGACTTTTGTTTCGAGTTTTGAATAAGATCTTGATTCTTGATACTTTCTTCTTCTTTATCGGTTTTAAAATTTGAATCAATTTTTTTATTAATTTTTTTCTTGGAACTAGGATTAGAACTTTTTGATTCTGTTGCGGCTGGACACATAGTGGACTCCTTTCTACGGTGAATTTAACTAGGTAAAAATTTAATTAAGACAAATTTATACACTTAGTAGTAAAAGTTTGCCTTAAAGATTAGGAACTAACTCACAAAAATTGTGATTAGATAAAGTTTTTTTAAATTGTTGAAAAATTTAAATAGTGTTATAGATTACCTAAAGTAAAAAGTCTTAGGATTTCTCAGACTGGCAGATCAATTTTTGAATTTTAATTCAATG
Source organism: Prochlorococcus sp. AG-469-F22 (assembly GCA_003211655.1). Taxonomy (GTDB): domain Bacteria; phylum Cyanobacteriota; class Cyanobacteriia; order PCC-6307; family Cyanobiaceae; genus Prochlorococcus_A. The sequence goes on from QCSC01000026.1 coordinate 6,188, forward strand.
ATCAAAGCTTCATGTCTCCCTTAAAAACAGAATACTTACAATGTGCAAAAGCACTTTGTGTAATGTTCAACAATCCAATACTAAGAAAAAGTTTTGATGCCGGCAAGTAATAATTTATCAAATACCTTTTATAAGTTTGACGTCTTGCTTGATATAGGTAGTCATACTAATACTTTTTCTTATTTAGATGGTGATAATCTCGGAGTAGAAATTGGAGATATTGTTTCAGTAAGACTTAAGGGAAGACTCTTGAATGGACTAACTATTTCTAAAAGTCCTTTTTTAAAGACAGATAAAAATAAAAAAGATTTTGATGAAGGATCTAATTTTGAATATTTATCTATACAAAGCATTGTCCAAAAAAAAGTGATTCAAGATTGGTGGAGAGAATGGTTGGAGGATCTAGCTTTGTTTTATCGGGTAAGTAGTTTAAAAATGTTTAAAACAGCTTTCCCTCCTGGATGGATTGGTAAACATAAAAAATTATCTCAAAACTTTAAATATCAAATATGGATTGAATCTCAAATAGATTTGGGATTCAATAATAATGACTTAACAAAGAGAGAACTTTCATTAATAGATATTTTGCGTCTTAAAGGGAAATGGCAAAGCGAATTATTAAGGTTTGGTTTTAATTCAACAATTATAAATTCAATGGTTAGTAAAAAACTACTAATAAAGACTAAAAGAAAAAAAATAGTTAGTACCAAATTAAGTTCCTTTAAAAATGATTGTATTAAATTAAAAAGACCAAATCTTACTCAGGAACAAAAAAAAATATATAGGGAAATGCAAGAGATGCAAAAGGGAGATGTCTGTTTGCTATGGGGAGAAACAGGTTCAGGAAAAACAGAAATTTATATGAGAATGGCGGAAGATCAACTACTTAATAAAAAGAGCTGTTTAATACTGGCTCCAGAAATTGGCTTAATTCCTCAACTTATTGATAGATTCAGTACAAGATTTCAAAATGAGGTTTTTGAATATCATAGTAATTGCTCTTCGAGGCATAGAAGTTTAGTTTGGAAAAAGATAATAGATGAAGATGAACCTCTTATAGTTATTGGGACAAGGTCCGCAGTATTCCTTCCTATTCAGAATTTAGGCTTAATAATTATGGATGAAGAACATGACGTTTCATATAAGCAAGACAGCCCAATGCCTTGTTACGATGCGAGGGATGTCGCTCTTGAAAGAGTAAAAAGAAATCCAGCAAAGCTAATTTTCGGAAGTGCAACTCCATCAATGAGAACTTGGAAAAGAGTTGTTTTTGACAAAAAGTTAAAGATGCTGAGAATGAAAGAAAGAATATCCCTTACTGAAATACCGGAAATTAAAGTTGTTGATATGCGTTGTGAATTTAAAAAAGGAAATACAAAAATCTTTTGTGGCGAATTATTAGAATTAATTTCTCAGCTTAAAGATAATCATGAACAAGCAATAGTTTTGATTCCTAGAAGAGGTTATAACGGTTTTCTAAGTTGTAGAAATTGTGGATTTATAGTGAATTGCCCTAATTGTGATGTACCTTTATCTGTTCATGTAGGCTCACAAGGTAAAAAGTGGCTTAGCTGTCACTGGTGTGATCATAAAGCAAAACTTATCAACACTTGTCCAGATTGCGAATCAAATGCTTTTAAGCCTTTTGGGATTGGGACTCAAAGGGTTATTGAGTTCTTGAATAATGAATTTCCTGAACTGAGGGTACTTCGTTTTGATAGAGACACCACCTCAGGTAAAGATGGTCATAGAAATATTCTTTCAAAGTTTTCTAATGGAAATGCAGATATTCTTGTAGGGACTCAAATGTTAGCAAAAGGTATTGATATCCCCAATGTTACTCTTTCAGTGGTTATTGCCGCAGATGGATTACTTCATCGACCAGATATTTCAGCAGAAGAAAAATCATTACAATTATTTCTACAATTAGCCGGCAGAGCAGGTAGAGCTAAAAAATCAGGAAAGGTTATCTTTCAAACGTATAAACCAAGTCATCCTGTGCTTTCATATCTCAAAAATAGAAATTACGAGGGATTTTTATCTGAAAGCTCGAAATTAAGAAAAGATGCAAAATTATTCCCTTTTTGTAAGGTAGGCCTTTTAAAAGTTTCTGGGAAAAACTTTGAACTTACTGAAATAACTGCGGCTAAGCTAGCAAAATATATGATAAGTTTTTGTAAAGATAATAAATGGACGGTAATTGGCCCTGCTCCAAGTTTAATTGCAAAGGTTGGTAATAAATTTAGGTGGCAAATATTAATACATGGCCCAGAAAATTCGGAATTCCCTTTGCCTGATAGAACTAATCTTTGGCAAAAAATTCCTAAAAATGTATTTTTATCAATTGATTTGAATCCGGTAGAGTTATAGCTAACTAGATGGAAGTTCTGGAAAGTTAGATCCTATTTGGTATCTATAAAACCTTAAAAAATAAGCAATAGATATTAACAATAAAATAAGTAAAAAACCTAATAATAATTTGTTCCAATTCCAAAATGAGAACTCCAGACTATTTAATTCTCCAGGGATTAATTGCCACTTTATAAAATTATTAGATACTTCTACTTTAGAATTTTCTGGATCTCTCACTCTAACTTTATTTGGGTTAATAATATTGAGAGTTAGTTTTAAATCTTCTACATATATAAGATTTTGAAGATCAAAATCTACCCTGAAGTTATATTTTTTTAAAAAGAAAAAATTATTTTCAATACTGTCAATTTTTAGATCAGTTGACTCTCCTAAAACTTCACCTGCTATTTTTTGTATTTTATAAAGAGTTTCTTGAGCACTTTCCATACTTAGATTTTTATTTTTAAATGAAAAATTCAATTCTCCTGTTGATATTTCTCCATCAGGAAAAATTTCTTTAATTTTTTGTTCGAAATTTATTTGCCAAGGAAATTTTTTAATATATTTGCTTTCAATTTCGAAATTATTATTAATTGAGTCAATCTCACTAATGTCTAGAGTGTCTTCAATTCTAACGCACCCGCTTAACAGTGGAATTAGTAATAATAATAATAGAGAAATGATAAATATAAATCCTTTCTGAAATGGCTTTGTTTGACCAGTTGGAATATTTGAGGTATTTATAAACTTTTTTTCTTTCTTCTTATTATTGGGTTTTAGAGAGGAAAGAGATGTTTTGTTTAAGGCGGGATTACTTTCAATAGTAATATTCCAATTCTCAGGTTTTTTAATTTCAGGAGAATCGATAATTTCCATTAAATACTTTGCATTTTCTCGCACTTTATAATCACGAGATTTTAAAAGTTCTTTGCAAAATATTTTTGCCTCTTCCTTTTTATTGATGCCTGATAGGGCTGTAATTATTATGGTTCGTAAATTAACTCCTTCTTTACTAGAGGGAGGGTAAGATTCGATTATTGGGTATAAATATTTAATACAGAAATTATATTCACCTTTAATAAGAGCTAACTCTGCATTTTCAACAACTTGCTTGTATGAATCCATTCTCAAGCATTAATCATTGTTCCAATACCTAAATTTGTGAAAATTTCTAGAAGTAATGAATGTTCAATCCTTCCATCAATTATATGGGCAGCTTTTACTCCTTGAGCCAGGGCTCTAATACAACATTCCGTTTTTGGTAGCATGCCATTAGAAACAATATTTTTTTCAATAAATTTTCTGGCCTCTTTTAGATTGATTTGTTTTACAAGACTATTTGGGTTATCTCTTTCTTTTAGTATCCCTGGAGTATCAGTTAAAAGAATAAGTTTTTCTGCATTAATTGCAGCGGCAACTTCGCCCGCTACGAAATCAGCATTAATGTTATGAGAAATGCCATCTGCTGTAGAACCAATACTTGATATAACAGGAATATATCCTTTCGCAATAAGAGGTTCTAATAACTCAGGGTTGATTTGTGTGACCTCTCCAACTAATCCATGACTTCCATCTCCTAATTCTCTTGACTGAATTAAGTTGCCATCGAGTCCTGAAATCCCTACAGCTAATGAGCCTGTTTTATTGATCCCCCTAACAATCTGTTTATTTACTCTTCCCATAAGCACCATCTCAACTATTTCCATTGTTTTCTCATCGGTAACTCTTAACCCATTATCAAATTTTGGCGATATTTCTAATTTGTTTAGCCAACGATTGATTTCAGGACCACCCCCATGTATAACAACTGGGCATACACCAACACTTGATAAAAGAGCAATATCTCTGAAGAAAGCTTTTTTTAATTGTTCATCTTCCATAATAGAACCGCCATACTTAACAACAATTTTTTTACCTGAAAAACTTTGTATGTATGGAAGTGCCTCGCTTAATATCGATACTCTCAGGGAATCATCCATCATGAAAAGAATATTTAATAAAAGAAAATCAAATCGAATTCCTTTTTATTATCGTTGATAATAAATTCTGATTCAAGACCTTTGACGAAAAACCTGTTTAATCTCTCTTGTTTTTCAATCCATTGTTCAAAGGGGACATCATTGATTTCAAAATGCATCTTAAAACCATTCTTTTCTTCTTTTGTAATTTCTTCAATCTCTTTAAGTTGGGGAGGATTATCTTCATTCCATAAATTTAAGGCCTCTAATGAAGATTCAAGATGCGCTTTTAGTCCATACCTCCATCTGGTTACATCCCTAACTAATTCGGTTAATTCTTTGGGCCTATTAAATTTATTGGTCTTAAAATCATTTCTATTTACTAATTTAACTGGAGGTATTTCAGAAGTTTTCAAACCAAGTCCAATTAGTAAAATAGGGACTCCATAAAAGAAGGTAGGCACGCTTAGATTTACTGACTCAGTAAAATAAGCAGTCATCCCAATAAAAGCCAAAACACCTCCTGCGACTGTTATTATGTTTGCAGGAGATAGGTATTTCTTCATTTTGTTTTATTAGAAAAGTTATTGAATATTATGCAAGATCATAATTCTACAAATCAAGAAGATTTGATTTTAAAACTTGATCAAGATAGAGCATGGTTGTTAGAGAATCTTGATAAAGGTAAATGGTCAGAGATTAGGAGTGAACTGGCTGATCTTGAAAGAAAAATAAGCAAACTTATTATACGTGTTCAAGAATCAAATATTGAGACTTGATTTTAAAAGGGTATTTCGTCAACTTCAGGGACTAAAGGAGATGTATCCCATTGTGAATTTCCGGTATTTCCCGATTTTTCTTCAGAAGAATTGCTATCGTTGCTATGTGGAATGTTAGTTTCTTTTTTCTCTAAGGTTATTTGTACTCCTGGACTTATATTATGAATTCTAGAAGCTGTCAGTTCAGGCTGCTTTTCCTTAGTGCCATCTTTTCTGGTTACCGAGTTCATTTTTAGACGTCCCTCAATAACTATGTTTTGACCTTCTTTTAATTCTCCCACCATTTCTTGCGCAATTGTACCCCAACCTAAAACTTTTAATTCTCTAAATGGATCTTCATCGCGTAATCCTTTGAAATTAACGGTCATTTCAGCAATAGGTGTTTTATTCTCTTTGGTATATCTCATCTGAGGAGAGCTATTTATTACGGCTTGAATTAAACAATGATTCATTAACTTTCTATTTAATTACAGATATCTTGATGCACAATTCAGAAAATTGCCACGAAAATGTTTGGATCCTTTCAGGAACTTCAGATGGACCAGTCATAGTTAACAAACTATTAAAACTAAATTATGTAGTATTTGTAAGTGTTGTTACGCATAAAGCAAGTAAATCTTACGTTGAAAATTCAAAGTTACACATTATTACAGGAAAATTAAATGATTCAAGTGAAATCATCAACTTTATTGAAAAAAATAAAATTAATTATGTAATAGATGCTACTCATCCATTTGCTTTAATTATTTCTCAAAACCTAGATGAAGCATGTAAAAAAATCAAAAAGCCTCTTTTGGCTTTTGAGAGGAAATCGGAAATAAAACCATTTAAAAACTTTAATTACATAAAGGATTTAAAAAATATAAACAAGGAAGTTCTAGTAAATAAAAATATTCTTTTAGCAATAGGATCTAGATTACTAAATGAGACGGCAAGTTATTATTTAAAATGTGGTGCAAATGTATTTACAAGAGTAATTCCAACATATGAAAGCATATCCAAAGCTTTTGCCTCATGTATAAAAAACTCAAACATAGCAATACTCGAACCTAGTAAAAACAAAGGAAACATTTTAGAAAAAAAACTATGTGATCATTGGAAGATAGATTATATACTTTGCAGAGATTCTGGAAGTTATGCACAAATGAATTGGGAGGAAATTGTTTATAAAAGTGATATGAAGTTATTTTTAGTAAAAAGGCCAAAACTAAAATTTAAAAACTCGCTTATATTTTTTGATTATGATAAGTTGATAAATCAATTAACTGGTAAAAACAACACTTTAGGATGAAGAAAGTTTTACTTTTGGTAGCAATTGAATGTAATTAAAAACATCTACAAAAATAGCTAAATTATTAATCAAAAAAAAGCTTGCAGCGTGAATCTCATTAAAAGAGATTAATTCCATTTATGAGTGGAAAGGAAAAATTGAGGAGGTTAATGAGTTGGAAATTATAATAAAAAGTAAACCAGAATTGAAAAATGCTTTGGTAGTTTTCTTACAAAAGCAGATATCTTATGATGTTCCTCAAATTATTTATAAAAAGTTTAATTCTGAAAAAAAAATATTTTAATTGGGTAAATAAATCTTGTTCAAATCAAGTGAGTCCGTAATAACTTTTGAAGATTAATATTAGATCTAGAACCTAACTGAGTAATTATATGACCAGCGCATATTGAGCCTATTTCTCCGCACTTCTTTAAAGAATAATTATTAATTAGTCCATGAATAAATCCACCAGCATAAAGATCTCCTGCGCCGGTTGTATCAATAATTTTTCCTAATATTTTTGGTTTTATTTCTTCAGACTTGCCTTTATTGACAACTAAAGAACCTTTACTTCCTAAAGTGATTACTACTAATTCACATATTGAAGAAATAGATTCTTGGCATCTTTGCAAATCATTTTCTTGAAATAGACTCAAGACTTCTGATTCATTACAAAAAACTATATCAATGTAGTTCTTAATTAATTCTAAGAAACTTTCTCGATGCCTATCTACACAAAAAGAGTCCGATAATGAAAGTATTATTTTTGTATCGGATTCTTTGGCAAGCTTTGCAGCTTGAAGAAAGGCATTTTTGGCTAAATCACTATCCCATAAGTATCCTTCCAAGTATAAATATTTGCTATTTGTTATTAAATTATAATTCACATCTTTAGGCTCAAATTCAATTGAAGCCCCCAAATATGTGCACATTGTTCTTTGAGCATCTGGAGTTATAAAAATTATTGAATGTGCACTTGAGGGCCCTTTATTTATTGGCGGGGTGTTAAAAATAGTATTACTTTTTTTAATATCAGTAGAGAAGAAATTTCCAAAATTGTCATTCTTTACTCTTCCAATAAATTGAACATTATTATCTAATTCAGCCAAGCATACGACAGTATTAGCAGACGATCCCCCTGATATTTTCTTAATTACTGTGCAATTTTTTAATAAAGCTTCAGATTCATTAGAGTTGATAAGATTCATAGATCCCTTTTTGAGGGTATTTGTCTCTAAAAATTCATCATCCACATTAACAATAATATCAACTATTGCATTTCCTAATCCAATAAGGTCGATATCTTTTTTCAGATCAAAAAGGTTGTTTTTTTCTATCATTGAGATCAGATTTCTTGATTATCTTAGAAGAGCTCTTTTAGGACCATGGATTGGGTCTTCAATTACTATAGTTTGATCTCTGTTTGCGCCTAATGAAACGATCGCAATTGGCACTTCCATTAATTCAGCAAGAAATCTGAGGTAATTCATAGCATTTTCAGGCAGATCAGATAGTTTTCTGCAATTTGCAGTCGAGCATTGCCATCCTTTTAATTTTCTAAAAATTGGTTTACATTTTTTTAGGTCATTAGAATTTGTGGGGAAATAATCTATTTCTTTACCATCTAATTCATATGCAATACAGACTTGAATTTCATCTAACTCATCTAGCACATCTAATTTTGTTACGGCCAAACAATCAAGACCATTTACATAAACAGCATATTTGCCAATAATTCCATCAAACCAACCACATCTTCTTCTTCTTCCAGTTGTAGTTCCAAATTCACTCCCTCTATCACAAAGTTGATCATTAATACTTCCTTGTAATTCTGTTGGGAATGGCCCCTCTCCAACTCTCGTAGTGTATGCTTTCGCTACTCCTATCACCCTATCTATTAAAGTTGGCCCAACTCCAGCACCAATACAAGCCCCTCCTGATATCGGATTTGATGAAGTCACATAGGGATATGTTCCATGATCCAAGTCAAGTAATGTACCCTGTGCCCCTTCAAAAAGAATATTTTTTTTATTTTTTGCGGCAGCATGAATAGTTCTTGTACAGTCAACTACATGCTTTGATAGTCTTTGTCCATAATCAAGATATTCTTTAATTATTTCATCTTTATTAAGGGGAGCAATGCCATATATTTTTTCTAGAAGTCCATTCTTTTCTTTAAGAGGGATCTCAATCACATCTCTTAATCTATCTTCATTAAGCAAATCTCTTATCCTTATCCCATTTCGTTGTGATTTATCAGCATATGTTGGGCCAATCCCTCTCCCTGTTGTTCCAATTTTATTGGAACCTCTATCAGCTTCCATTGCTTCATCTAATAAACGATGGTAGGGCATGGTGACATGTGAGGTTGATGAAATTTTTAATCCTGATATATCTATTCCATTATCAATCAACATATCTATTTCTTTGAGTAATATCTTTGGGTCTACAACTGTTCCTGATCCAATTAAGCAAATTGTTTCTCTATAAAGTATTCCAGATGGAATTAAATGTAATTTTAAAACCTTATCATCGACAACTATAGTATGTCCTGCATTTACCCCCCCCTTGATAACGAACAACAACATCTGCCGAACGACTTAATAAATCGGTTATTTTACCTTTTCCTTCGTCACCCCATTGGGCTCCGATTACAACAACATTAGCCAATTTTAGAAGAGCATTATTTTTGTACGAATATATAATATATTCAAAATTATTGAATAACTTTAAAAAAGTAAATCATTTGTATTAACTTTCTCTGAGAACCATTTTTTCGGCAAGAGTGAATTCTTTAGTTAAACGCTCTTTAAGCTTATCTGGTAGAGGCCTAGTTGCAAAGTTTTTGTAATGACCTGCCATGGCATTTAATGCTGTCTGCATTGTTGTAAATGATTGAGTTTTATTAACCATACCTCTGTTTCTGTATCTAGAAATATAATCAGTTATTAGAGCAAGTGATTCATCTCTAACCTTATCCTTATCAGGAGAATCTTTTGGGGTTTCAACTGCAATTTGTAGGGTTTTAACAACTGATATTGTGTCTTTTGCATAATCACCTGTCATAGAAGTCTTTGCTGCAAATGATGGAGAATTAAATAGTGTAAAAAAAACAGATATACAAATAGCAAAAGATATTGCTTTTACAAAAAATCTAGAAAATGATTCAGTCATCTTTTTAACTAACATAAATTAACTCCGAAAAAATTTTAGCTTTCAGAATTTTTATTGTACATTACTTTTGATTCGGAAATAAATTTCTCTAATAAATTTTTAGATGCTATTTTAATTTTACTTTTGCTTGATCTGGAGAAGAATTCTACTTCTTTATTAATTGAGTCTCTGCCAATAATTATTTGAAAAGGAATTCCAATTAAATCTGCATCTTTAAATTTAACTCCTGCTCTATCATCTCGGTCGTCAAGGAGAACATCGATTTTGTTGCTTCTAAAGTCTTCATAAATCTCTTGAGTAAGTGCTTTTTGAATGGGATCTTTCAAATTAGTTGGAATGATTAAAATCTCAAACGGAGAAATTTGAATTGGCCAAGAAATACCATTTTCATCATGATTCTGTTCAATTGCTGCTTGGGCTATTCTTGTTACGCCTATTCCATAACAACCCATCCATAAATTTTTTAATTGACCATCCTTATCAGAAAACTTTGCATTTAATTTCTCACTATATTTTTGGCCTAATTGAAAAATATGTCCAATTTCAATACCTCTTTTTTCTTTTAACTCTTCATTACTTTCTTGGCTGATGCAATCTCCTTTTTTTGCATCCCTTATATCTGATATTAAAAACTTTTTCTCAATAAATGAAAACGCACGGAATACTTTGTGAAAATCAACTTTATTACCACCACTCACAAAAATTGAAAGATTACTGGCAGAGTAGTCAGCGATTCTTATCCAACTTTTATCCCAACTGGAATTAATTTTTATTGTTTCATCATTTATGTCTGGTCCAATAAAACCTAATGGAAAATTAGTTAGATTTTTATTAATAATGGCATTGTCTTGGACTATTTTTAGGTGAATCAAGTTTGAAATATATTTTTTGTTGATCAAATTAAAAAGCTTGACTTCATTAATATTCTGATCTCCTCTAATACATGCGAGGATTGGGACTTCAGATTTATCTTCAAATTTTGCAAGGAATATAACGACCTTAATTATTTGACTTGCATCTAAATTATTATTTTGACAAATATCAACAATCGATTTTTGATTAGGGGTTTCTATCCATTCTTCCTGGGACCTTATTAAAGGAATCTCTTTGGATGGCAAAGAAATAGCTTTTTCAATATTGGCCGCATATGAACCACTCTCAGTAAATAAAATAGAATCTTCTCCTGCATCTGCTGTTACCATAAACTCTTTAGATGCGGCTCCTCCAATTGCTCCACTATCGGCATCCACGCCAACTGTATCTAATCCACAATTTTTAAAAATATTTTCATAAGCTTTTTCCATTTTTTCGTAAAAAGAAGACAAATCTTCTTTTGAAGAGTGAAAAGAATAAGCATCCTTCATTATAAATTCTCTACTTCTCATTAATCCAAATCTAGGTCTTATCTCATCTCTAAATTTTGTTTGTATTTGGTAAAAACACAAAGGCAGCTGTTTATATGAATTTATCATTTCTGATGCAATACTTGTAATAACTTCCTCATGTGTAGGTGCTAAGCCAAATTCTTTTCCTTGTCTATCCTTTAAATTAAACATTATGCCTTCTCCAGCGGTGTAACCTTCCCATCTTTCACTTTTTTTCCATAATTCTGCTGGGTGGAGTTGGGGTAAAAGTAATTTCGAACAATAAATATTATTAAGTTCTTTTTCAATTATGGTAGATATTTTTTCAATTACTCTAAGCATTAATGGCATGTATGCATAAATGCCACTACTAACTCTGCGTATATAACCCCCTTTTAAAAGTAATTGATGAGAAATAATTTCTGCTTCAGAAGGAGTGTCGCGAAGCGTCACCAGAGGAAATGAGGTAGTGACGCGCATAAAAGAAACTTATAAATTTAATCAATTTTATCAATTCAGGTGTAAAAAAAATTTAAAGTGTCTTGAGTCCCTG
>QCSC01000027.1 GCA_003211655.1 Prochlorococcus sp. AG-469-F22
GATGCGATCAATTTAGTGATGAAATCTGCAACTAAAGAACAATGGAACGGATTTTATAGACGAGTATTGATTAAAGATCTTCGTTGTGGGGTTTCTGAAAAAACAATAAACAAAGTTGCAAAAAAATTTCCAAAGTATGCGATACCTATCTTCTCATGTCCCCTTGCACATGACAGCGCAAACCATGAAAAGAAAATGATAGGTAAGAAACAAATTGAGATTAAATTAGACGGAGTCAGAGTATTAACAATTATTAGAAAAAACAAAGTAGAAATGTTTTCTCGAAACGGAAAACAATTTAATAACTTTGGTCATATAATTACAGAAATAGAAAAAGTATTAGAGAAACATCCTGCCCCCTACGATTTAGTCTTAGACGGTGAAGTAATGAGTGCTAATTTTCAAGACCTAATGAAGCAAGTACATAGAAAAGATGGCAAACAATCCAAAGATGCAGTTTTACACTTATTTGATTTATGTCCAATTAGAGATTTCAAGAAGGGTTTATGGGAAAAAGATCAAACTACTAGAAGTATCTTGGTAAAAGATTGGGTAGCAAAAAATGCAACTCTTTTAAAACATATCCAAACACTTGAATGGGAAAATGTGGATTTAGATACTCCTGAAGGCCAAAGTAGATTTGTAGAACTTAACAAATCAGCAGTAGAGGGAGGATATGAAGGCGTGATGATTAAAAATCCTCATGGTTGGTATGAATGCAAAAGAACACATAATTGGTTAAAAGCAAAACCATTCATAGAAGTTACCTTAAGAGTTGTAGCAATAGAAGAAGGGACAGGCAGAAACGAAGGCAGACTTGGAGCAATCATAGTTGAAGGTAAAGATGATCAATATAATTATCGTCTTAATTGCGGGAGTGGATTTAGTGATTCTCAACGTGAAGAGTATTGGAGTGGAAGAGATAAACTAATCGGCCAATTGGTAGAAATCAGAGCTGATGCAAGAACTCAATCTCAAGATGCTGAAACATTCAGTCTTAGGTTCCCAAGATTCAAGTGCTTTAGAGGTTTCGAACCAGATGAAAAAATATAATTTTAAGGGAATTAGTTTCATAGAAGTAAATATTTAAGCTGGCAGTAAATTATGACAAACTAAAAAAGTAGATAATGAAATACACTATTAATGATTAATAAATTACTACCTAAAGATATTGATTTTTATGGATAACAAAAATCTTTTCAAATATATTAAAACCCCCTGCGGTCAATCAAAATATATTGAATTACAATCTAATAAAAGTTTGCTTGGAAAATTAAGACTTTTTTGGTTTGTAATTATTGCTTCTATAAGAGATTGGAATATTAAAGACTAATTTCTTTTGACTCATTAATATATTCTTTAGCGTACTTTGCCGAAAAATAAACAACCATCAAAGTAGAAACCACGCTTATAATTGTTATAAATAAATTATTTGTTGGCTGTAAATTTTTTAAATCCTGCAAGCTTTTTGCCAAGCTGCCTAAAGAACAATAAAGAAATGTTCCAGGAATGATTCCTAAAAGACCAAGAGCAAAGTTTCTAAATTTAATATTATTTAACCCATAAAAATAATTAAGAATACTGAAAGGGAAGAGGGGAGAAAGTCGTGCTAATAGGATTAATTTGAGACCACCTTTCTGTACTACTTGTTCCATAAGACTTAATCTGGGAAAACGATTAATAACTTTTTTAAGCTTTATTGATAAAAAACTTTTTGAAATAAAGAATGCTACTGAAGCTCCAATAACTGCAGCAAAAAAAACTATAATTGAACCGAGATAAGAACCATATAAAAAACCAGATAATAAAGATAACCAAGAGGCAGGAAGAATTAATAAAACAATTAAAATATATAAAAGGATGAAAGCAAAAATCCCAATATTTGTATTAAAAAAATAGGCTAAGTTATAGATATTTTCAAAAATAGGAGTCATATCATTTTAATAATTTTAGTTTTTTATTTATTCTTTCCGATTGCAAATTTCCTTCTTTCAACTTGGCAAAACATTCATCAACAATATCTTTAGGAGCTTTGTCTATAAAGTTTTTGTTAGATATTCTCTTATTTAATGTTTCTATATCAGAATTAACTTTTTTCAGGTCCTTGGTAAGTCTATCCTTTAAAGCTTCTAGATTTACAAAATCATTAAAGGGTAAATAGACTTCTAAATCACCAATAATTCCAGAAAAAGACTGAGCAAAATTATTTTTATCAATATCCTTAGATTTACAAATAATAACTTCAGATGACTTAGTAAAAGTTTTAATATCAACTATTAAATTTTTCAAAAAGTTAGTTAATTCAACATTATCTGAAATTAAGTAGACAGGAACCAGTTGAGATGGCTTAAGTCCTAACTCAACCCTAAGATTTCTAATCAATCTAATTATTTCAAAGAGCTCCTGAAAGGATTTATCTATTTGAGAATTTATATATTTTTTTTCTAATACAGGCCATTTCTGAAGAGATAATAAAATTTGTTCAGGTTTGATTTGCAATTTATGCCAAAGTTCTTCAGTGATATGTGGCATAAAGGGATGCATCATAACCAACAAATCAGTTAGTACTTTGATTAATATTTTTTCAGATATTTTTCTATTATAGGATTCTTTATTATTAAATTTTTGTTTTGCAAATTCAACATACCAATCACAAAAGTCATTCCATGCAAATTCATATAATAATTTTGCAGATTCGCCTAATTTATATTCAAGTAAAAGATTAGATACTTTTGTATTCAACTGATTTAATTTTGATAATATCCACTTATCAAATAATTCTAAATATTTTTCATCACTCTCATTTAAAGAACAATTTTCAGAAAAAGTTTTATTTATTAAAACAAATTTTGTAGCATTCCAAAGTTTATTTGCAAAATTCCTTGATGCTTCAACTGTTGAAGAAGTATTTTCTTTCCTATCATAATCAAGCCTTATATCCTGACCAGCGCCAGCGACTTCACGAAGTAAAGCAAATCGCAAAGCATCAGAACCATATTTATCAATCAACAGCAAAGGATCAATTCCGTTACCTGAACTTTTACTCATTTTTTTATTATTTTCATCTCGAACTAAACCATGAATATAAACATCTTTGAATGGAATATTATTCGTAAAAGTTTTCCCCATCATTGTCATTCTTGCAACCCAAAAGAAAATAATATCGAAACCAGTAACTAAAACACTATTTGGATACCATTTTTTAAAATCTGCATCATTGGTATTAGGCCACCCCAATGTAGAAAAAGGCCATAAACCACTTGAAAACCAAGTATCTAAAACATCCTTATCACGAATAAGTTGCAAATTAGGCCCAAATTCTTTAGTAGCTTTGCTTAATGCTTCTTTCTCATTTCTGGCAACAACATATGGAGTATTTTGATCTATTGAGTCTTCTGATTGTTTTAATACATACCATGCAGGAATTTGATGTCCCCACCATAATTGTCTACTAATACACCAATCATTAATATTATCTAACCAATCTTTATAAACTTTCTCCCAACGCTGAGGAATAAAGGTAGGCTTTTTGGAATCAAGTTCTTTTAGACATCTTGAAGAAATATTGTCCATTTTCAAAAACCACTGGGTTGACAATAATGGCTCAATTGGCACTTTTCCTCTATCAGAAAAAGGTACTGTATTTTTATAGTTTTCTATTTTAGTTAATAAACCTAAAGTATCTAATTCCTTTATGATTTGTTTTCTAGCATCAAATCTATCTAAATCCTGAAACTTTCCTGCATTAATATTAAGAGTTCCATCTTTATTCATTATATTGATTTGCTTTAAATTATTCCTTTTGCCGATAGCAAAATCATTAGGATCATGAGCTGGGGTAACCTTTACACAACCTGTACCAAAATCCTTAGCAACATGTATGTCAGAAATAACAGGTATTTCTCTATCAACAAAAGGAACTTTCACTTTTTTATCAATATATTTTTTATATCTTTCATCGTTTGGATTTACAGCTAAAGCGGTATCTCCCAATAAGGTTTCAGGTCGAGTTGTTGCGACCTCTAAATATTCATCTAAGATTTGACCCTTATCAGAAATTAGTGGGTATTTAAAATGCCATAAGTATCCATTAACCTCCTGCATTTCAACTTCAAGATCACTAACTGCTGATTGAGATGCTGGACACCAATTAACTAAATATTCACCTCTATAAATTAGTTTTTTCTCATGCAAAATATTAAATGCTTCAACAACTGCTTCATTCAATTTTTCATCTAAAGTAAATCGTTCCCTTTCCCAGTCTACGGAATACCCAATCCTCTTTAATTGGGATATTATTTTACCCCCACTTTGCTCTTTCCAAATCCAGGCTCTTTTTAAAAATTCCTCTCTGCCAATATCTTCGCTATTTTTACCCTCAGTTTTTAATTGTTTTTCAAGAATAGTTTGAACGGCTATTGAAGCATGATCGGTACCAGGTAAACATAAAACATTTTTACCAAGAAGTCTTTGAAAACGAATAATCACGTCTATTAATGCAGTATTGAAAGCATGGCCCATATGCAAAGACCCTGTGACATTTGGAGGAGGAATAACTATACAAAAAGGATCCCCGTTATCGCTAGGATTAGGACTAAATGCTCTTAAACTATCCCATTGCTTTTGCCATTTTTGTTCTACCTGTGAAGGCAAATAATTATTTAATGTAAGTTCATCATTCGACTCATTCATTTGCAATAGTTATTTCATTAGCTTTTTACTTATTTTATATTGATAGAAGCAAATAATTAAAAAAAATATCAGTTTGCAAAATATATGTAAAACTAAAAGAGTTTAAAACCAGAACCGCAAGCACACCTCTTGGCATTTTTAGGAGTTGAGATAAGAAAACCTCCACCACTTAAATCACTGTAATAATCAAGTTTTAAATCTTTGAACAAGGAGAACTTTTTAGTATCAGCATATAAAGTTATGCCTTCAGTTCTGGATATTGGAGATCCATTAAATGTACCTGGTTTTAATTTAATATGCATCCATCCTTCTGAGCCCATATCGTCTTTGATTAAATCAATAAACATTTCACCCGGCGATCCACCAAAGGATGCTTGCCTCGAAAGCTCTGATGCTGCAGTTTGACTGATTGAAAGATTAACGATCTCAGTCATTGTTATAAAAAGAAAATGGGCGATCCAGGGTTCGAACCAGGGACATCCTGCTTGTAAGGCAGGCGCTCTACCGCTGAGCTAATCGCCCTATAAAGATACATTCTAGTAGATGAAGTTGAAAATTTTATACTAAGTCTTTAAAAATTTCATGATTAAGGCAAAATTAAATAAATAAGATACAGTTTTATGAACTTAAACAATAGATATAACAATCAGAAAGATAGTGATCTAAACACTTTAGAGAGTTTCAAGATTTTAATATCAAATATTAAATATTTAAAAGATAAAACTTGGGGCTGCCCATGGCAAAAAATACAGTCACATAAATCCCTAATCCCATTTTTAAATGAAGAAAGTAGTGAATTTATTGATGCAATATATGAAAAAAACGCAAATAATATTTGTGAAGAATTAGGAGATCTCTTATTACAAATAATGCTTCATGCGGAAATTGGCTGTGAAGAAAAACAATTTGAATTAAAAGATGTTATTGAAAATTTAAATAAAAAAATTATTAATAGACATCCATATATTTTTAAAAAAAAAGAAAAAGTATCTTTAAAAAAGTCACAAGAGATTTGGGGAAATATTAAAAATTCAGAAAATAAGACGTTCTATAAGAAATCATCAATTAGTAGACAATTGAATTCAAAAATAAAAAGTTTACCTGCAGCTATAGGATCAAATCAGATTACCAATACTGTTAAAGAATACGGTTTTAAGTGGGAAAGTAGTAAAAAGATTTTTGATAAATTAGATGAAGAAATATACGAATTAAAAGAGGCAATAAAAAGCAAAAAGGCACATGATATAAAAGATGAATTTGGAGATGTTTACTTTACTTTGATAAGTCTTTCAAACTTTCTAAAAATAAATGCAGAATCATCTCTTCAAAAAACTAATAAAAAATTTTTAGACAGATTTTCAATAATTGAAGATCAGGTAGGAGATAATATTAAAAAACAAAACCCAAAAGATTTTCAGCGGCTTTGGGAACTTGCTAAAAAAACACTAATGAGAGAAAAATTGAAAAAAAAATGAAAGATGTGCCAACGTGGATAGATGAGTACCACAAAGGCTCAAGATTTGGGCTTAATGGGAAAGTATTACTTAAAAAAAATTCTAAATATCAAGAAATTCTCATTATAGAGAATGATTTTTATGGTAAAGCTTTAATGTTAGATGGATGTTGGATGACGTCATTGAAAGACGAAAAATATTATCATGAATGTCTGGTTCATCCGGCTTTAAGTAGCATTGATAAGAAATCTCATGTACTGATTATTGGAGGGGGTGATGGTGGAACTGCAAGAGAATGCTTAAAATATTCTCAAGTTGCAAAAATTGATTTGGTAGAAATTGATGAAGAAGTCATAAAAGTATCTAAAACATTTTTACAAGAAATTGGAGGTGAAGCATGGAGTGATAAAAGATTAGCTATACATATTGATGATGGTGTTAAATGGGTAGAAAAAACTAAAGATAATTTTTATGATGTTATTTTTATAGATTGTTCAGATCCATCAGAATTTTCTCATTTATTATTTACAGATTCCTTTTATAAAGAATGTAAAAGAATACTGACGCAAAAGGGGATATTAGCGACTCAAAGTGAATCACCTGAATCATTCAAAAATATTCATATAAATATTTTGAAATCACTCAATAAAATATTTAAATTATCTGAAACTATGTATTCATTTGTGCCAATATATCCAAGTGGTATTTGGAGTTGGACATTTGCTTCAGAAGAAGAATTAAATTTATCAAAAGTCAATTACAAAGAAGTCATGAAAATAGAAAAGAATTGTGATGTTTGGAATTTAAATTTTCAAAATGCTGCATTCAAAATGATGCCAAATAAAATCGTAAAAGAACTCAATTCGTAAAAATGATCAATAAAAATTTATTTTATAACGAAAGTACAATTTTTATGGGGGCTAAAAGAAATCCGGATAATTGCTCAATTGGAATATTTGGAGTCAATTATGATGGTACATGCTCTTATAAGTCAGGGACTAGATTTGGTCCAAATGCCATAAGGCTAGTGAGTACATGCTTAGAAACATTTTGTCCAAGATTAGGAAAAGATTTAGAAGATTTTAATTATGTTGATTTTGGATCACTAGAAATAGATAAAAATGACTCAAAGTCTGTCATTAAATCAGTCAAATCAGCAACAGATTTCATTATGAGTAGAAAGCTTACTCCCATTATGCTTGGAGGTGAGCACTCTATTACTAGTGGTGCTATTGAGGCGTTAGTAAATAAATATCCAGATCTAATTTTAATTCAACTAGATGCTCATGCAGATTTAAGAACCTCATATATGGGAAATGAACATAGTCATGCCTGTGCTATGCAAAGATGCTTAGATATCTTACCTGAAAAAAAGATTTTGCAAGTCGGAATAAGAAGTGGTACCAAAGAAGAGTTTAAATTTATGAGTCAACAAAATCAATTAGTCCAATTCTTGCCAGGAGGAAATACTCAAGAATTTAAAAAAGCTCTTCTTCCTTACTCTAATTCTCCAATATATTTAACAATAGATTTGGATTGGTTTGATCCAAGTTTATTACCTGGTACGGGAACTCCAGAACCAGGAGGTTTTTTTTGGAATGACTTTGAAGTGATTCTTGAAACTTTAAAAGACTTCAAAATTGTGGCTTCAGATATTGTGGAATTATCTCCAGAAATTGATAACAGCGGAGTGAGTAGTGTTGTTGCGGCAAAAGTACTGAGAAGCTTAATTATTTCATTAAAAAATATGCAATAAAAAATTCCTAAACTAGAGTATGAAAAACTAAATAACCCATTAAATATTTCATGGATTTGCTTAAAAGTCCACTTTATTCAAAATATATTAATTCAAATGCAAAGTTAGTCAATTTTGCAGGATGGGAAATGCCCATATCTTTTTCGGGATTAATGAAGGAACATGAATCAGTAAGAACATCAGCAGGATTCTTTGACATTTCCCACATGGGTGTAATTTCTCTTAGAGGAATTAATCCTAAAGAATATATTCAAAAATTTTTTCCTACTAATTTGTACTCCTTTGCAGAAGGACAAGGGCTTTATACATTAATGCTCAATGAGAAGGGAGGAATAATAGATGACCTAATAATTTATGACCTTGGTCAACAAGAAGGGGATATCTCAGAAATTTTTTTAATAGTAAATGCAAGCAGATACCTAATTGATTTTTCTTGGATTACAAATAACTTAAATACTAACAATATTTCTATATCAAACGCCAAAAAAGATAAGGTCCTTTTTGCACTACAAGGCAAAAGTTCCTTTAAATTATTTGAAGAATGGATTAAATCATCGATTTCATATATCCCTTACTTTGGTTGTGAATATAAAATTTTTAAACATATTTCAACTGAAGAAAAAATTTTCTTTTCGAAAACAGGATACACTGGTGAAAACGGTTTAGAAATCCTTTTATCCGCAAAAGCAGCAATTAATTTATGGGATTTCCTAGTTTCAAAAAATATTGAGCCTTGTGGATTAGGTGCAAGAGATACCTTAAGACTTGAAGCAGGAATGCACTTATATGGACAAGATTTAGATGAAACAACTACACCATATGAAGCAGGATTAGGTTGGCTAGTACATTTAGAGAATAATCATGAATTTTATGGGAGAGATTTTCTTGAAAAACAATCAAGATTAGGTATTAAGAAAAAGCTAGTTGGTCTAACTATTGAAGGAAGAGCTATTGGAAGAAAAGGATGCGAAGTATTTAAAGATGGAGAAAATATTGGTACAATAACAAGCGGCAGTTGGTCCCCTACTAAGCAAAAGGCAATAGCTTTTGCATATATTCAAAATTCTTACGCTACTTTAAATAATGTTGTTGAAATTTTAATCAGAGGTAAAACATTCAAAGGGACTATCACGAAAAGAGCTTTTTATAAAAAAGATAATTAACTAAATTTACCCTTTAAGAATTATTATTATAAATTATTGCTCAATAAGTCATTTCTAGATGCGAAACAAAATTTGTGAAGAACTCAATAAGTCAGATATTGGGAAAGTAGTTGATTTATGTGGATGGGTTGATCGAAGAAGAGATCATGGTGGTGTGATTTTTATAGATTTGCGAGATCATAGTGGATTTATGCAAATTACTATTAATCCTGAAGATGGTGAGACTCTTTTTAAACAGGCTGAGATTCTAAGAAATGAAACTGTGATAATGGTTAATGGAATTGTTAATCAAAGGCCAAAGGATTCAATAAATAAAAATATTCTCACTGGAGAGTTAGAACTAAAAGTTAAAGATCTACAAATTCTTAATCAAATAAAAAATAATTTACCATTTCCTATCTCAGTACATGATTATGAGAATACAAAAGAAGATCTTAGACTAAAATATAGATATTTAGATCTAAGAAGAGGAAAATTACTCGAAAATTTAAAAACAAGGCATAAAATTATTAAAGCAGTAAGAGAATATCTTGATAATTCTGGATTTACAGAGGTCGAAACACCATTACTGACAAAATCGACTCCAGAAGGAGCTAGAGATTTTTTGGTTCCAGCTAGGCTTTCAAACGGTGAGTTTTTTGCTTTACCACAATCTCCACAATTATTTAAACAACTTTTAATGGTAGGAGGGTTAGACAAGTACTATCAAATCGCAAAATGTTTCCGTGATGAAGATCTAAGAGCTGATAGACAACCAGAATTTACTCAGCTTGATATTGAAATGAGTTTTATAAGTGAAGAAGAAATCATTTCTTTTAATGAAAAACTAATAAAAAATATATGGGAAAATGTACTAAATATGAACTTCAATGAGGAGTTTCCAAGAATGACTTGGCAGGAGGCCATGGACAACTATGGAACAGACAGACCAGATACAAGATATGAAATGTTACTTAAAAATTTAGGTGGGATACTTGGCAATATTGGTTTTAACATTTTCACTAAAGCAATTCAGAATGGCGGAGCAATAAAATCCATAACTATTAAAGATGGCAACACAAGTATTAGTAACGTTCGAATCAAACCTGGAGGAGATATTTTTAAAGTTGCCCAAGATGCAGGAGCTGGAGGTTTAGCATTCATAAGAGTTAAAGGAGATGAACTTGAAACAATTGGGGCAATAAAAAATAATTTAAATAAAGATCATATTTCTAATATTTTAAAAATAACAGAAGCAAAAGATGGGGACTTAATTCTTTTAGGAGCAGGAAATACTCAAATTGTAAATAAATCATTAGATAGAGTCAGGCAATATATGGCAAAAGATTTAAAACTAATAGAGAAGGATAAATGGAACTTTTTATGGGTCACAGATTTTCCTATGTTTGAAATGAATGAAGAGGAAAAAAGATTTGAAGCTTTACACCATCCGTTTTGTTCTCCTAAAAATATTAAGCTTGAAGATTCAAAAGAATTAAAAGAAAAAATAGAGAGCTCTACAGCACATGCTTATGACTTAGTACTAAATGGATTAGAGTTAGGAGGTGGTTCTCTGCGTATCCATCAAGCTGAAATGCAAAGAGAAGTTCTTAGAACAGTTGGATTAACAGATAATCAAATTAATGAAAAATTTGGTTTTTTAATTGAAGCTCTCGAAATGGGTGCTCCACCTCATGGGGGAATAGCATTTGGGGTAGATCGGATAACAATGCTTATTTTGGGGGCAGATTCAATTAGGGAAACAATCGCTTTTCCAAAAAATCAACAAGCAAAATGTCTTCTTACAAATGCACCTTCAAATGTCTCCAAATCCCAATTAAAAGAATTAGATATTGAAATAACAATTGATGAATAAACTATTTATGGATGATCAATAAATTTTTTGTTTAAATAACATATAAGAAGATTGTGCTTAATTAAAAATATTTCATGTCAAAATTTGTTTTTGTTACTGGAGGAGTTGTTTCTAGCATAGGTAAAGGTATTGTTGCAGCAAGCTTAGGAAGATTATTAAAATCAAGAGGATATAGCGTTTCAATACTTAAACTAGATCCTTATCTAAATGTTGACCCAGGAACAATGAGCCCGTTTCAACATGGCGAAGTTTTCGTTACCGAAGATGGAGCTGAAACAGATCTAGATTTAGGTCACTATGAGAGATTTACTGACACTGCAATGACTCGTTTAAATAGTGTCACTACAGGATCCATCTACCAAGCAGTCATCAATAAAGAAAGAAGAGGTAGTTACAACGGAGGAACAGTACAAGTTATTCCTCACATCACAAGAGAAATAAGAGAAAGGATTCATAGAGTAGCAGCTAACAGCAATGCTGATATCGTCATAACTGAGATTGGTGGAACAGTAGGAGATATTGAATCTCTACCATTTTTAGAGGCAATAAGAGAATTTAAAAATGATGTTAATAAAAATGATGTCGCTTATATTCACGTAACTTTACTTCCTTACATAAAAACATCTGGTGAGATAAAAACTAAACCTACTCAACATTCTGTTAAGGAGTTAAGATCCATTGGTATACAACCTGATTTACTTGTATGCAGAAGTGATAAAGAAATTAATGAAGGGCTAAAAAGAAAACTCAGTGGTTTCTGCGGAGTTAATCTTAATTGTGTAATTGAAGCATTAGATGCTGATAGTATTTATTCAGTTCCTCTTTCTTTAAAGAATGAAGGTTTATGTAAAGAGACTTTAAATTGTCTAGAACTCGAAGATAAAGAATGTGATTTAGAGAATTGGGAAAAAATAATTCATAACCTTAGAAATCCCGGTAACCCTATAAAGGTTGCTTTAGTTGGAAAATATATAGAACTTGGTGATGCATATCTTTCAGTAGTGGAGGCATTAAGACATGCTTGCATTGAACAAAAAGCTTTATTAGATTTGTATTGGGTAAGTGCTGAAATGATCGAAGAGAAATCAGCCGAAGAGTATTTAAATGATGTTGATGCAATTGTAGTTCCAGGAGGATTTGGAAATAGAGGAGTGAATGGAAAAATTGAATCAATAAAATTTGCAAGAGAAAAGAAGATTCCTTTCCTAGGTTTATGTTTAGGTATGCAATGCGCGGTAATAGAATGGGCAAGAAATCTAGCCCAATTACCTGGTGCATCTAGCTCAGAATTAAATCCAGATTCCCCAAACCCTGTTATTCATTTATTACCTGAACAAGAAGACATTGTTGATCTTGGAGGGACTATGAGATTAGGAGTTTATCCTTGTAGACTTCAAAAAAATACAACTGGTAAAGAGTTGTATAATGAAGATGTTATATATGAGAGGCATCGACATAGATATGAATTTAATAATTACTACAAACAAAGTTTTTTAGATTCTGGATACAAAATCAGTGGCACGTCACCAGATGGAAGATTAGTAGAATTAATTGAATTAGTTGATCATCCATATTTTTTAGCATGCCAATACCATCCTGAATTCTTATCAAGGCCAGGGAAACCACATCCATTATTTAAAGGGTTGATCAAAGCATCGCAGGAAAAATTAGAGCAATCAAATTAATATTATTTATTTTTCTTGAATGAAATAATGACAAATTTCTTACCATTAGTAGAAAAATTTCATTCATTACAAGGAGAGGGTTTTCATACAGGCCAAAGTGCCTTTTTTATAAGACTAGCTGGCTGTAGCGTTGGATGTTCATGGTGCGATACTAAACATTCTTGGGATAAAGAAAAATACCCTTTAATACCAATCATTAAAATCATTGATGAAATAAAAAAGGCTCGAAAAAAAGGCGCATCTTTTTTAGTTATCACTGGTGGTGAGCCTTTACATCATAATTTAGATAATTTATGCCAAGCTATAAATAAAGAAACTTCTGAAAAAGATCAAAACCCAATCAAGATTCATATTGAAACAAGTGGCGTAAACAAAATATCAGGTAATTATGATTGGATTACTTTATCTCCAAAAAGACATTTACCCCCCAGAACTTATTTTTTGGAAAATTTTAATGAATTAAAAATAATTATCAATGATAAAAAAGATATTGATTTTGCAATTGATATAAAGCAAGAAATAATGAACAAATATCAGAACTTATCGTCAAAAGACAATTTTTATAAGTTAGAAAAAAAATATTATGTCCAGCCCGCTTGGGAAAACGCAAGTGGGTTTTCACTAACGATTGATTTTGTTAAAAATAATCCTGAATGGAACTTAAGTCTTCAGACACATAAATACTTAAAGATTAAATAATTTATATGGATTTAAACAATAAATCTGCAGTAATTTTATTATCAGGAGGCTTAGATTCTTCAACTGTTACAGGCTTAGCAAAAGCATCCAAAGCTAAAATATTTGGCTTATCTTTTGATTACGGACAAAGACATAAAAAAGAATTAGATTCCGCATTCATAATAGCCAATCACTTTGAAATAGAGGAATTCAAAATAGTAAAGCTTGATTTATCTTTATGGGGCGGGTCATCTCTTACAGATATAAAAAAAGATTTACCTATTGATGGCATACAGCAAAATACAATTCCAAACACCTATGTGCCTGGAAGAAATACAATCTTTATTTCTGTTGCGTTAAGCTATGCTGAGGCAATAAATGCTGATTTAATAGGCCTAGGAGTTAATGCACTAGATTATTCTGGTTATCCTGATTGCAGACCTGATTACATTAAAAAGTTTCAAGAACTAGCTAATCTTGCTAACAAACGTGGAAGAGAAGAAAATCCAATTAAACTTTGGACACCTTTACTAGATCTTAATAAAGAAGATATTATTCAATTAGCTTTTGATAATAATGTTCCTCTAGAAAAAACATGGAGTTGTTATTCAGGAAATTTAGAACCTTGTGGAAAATGTGATAGTTGCAGAATTAGACAAACAGCCTACAAAAAATGGCAAATAAAAAAGAATGAGAATTAAGACAAAAAAATTATCTAAGTGGCTTGACCCAGAATTGATAGCTAATCATTTTGCATTGAAATTTGGAGACCATGGATTGTCTTGGTTAGATAGTGATGGGAAAGATAATGGAGAATGGTCTATTTTAGGAGTCAACCCAAAGGAAATTATTTGCTCAAGAAATATATCTAATTTAGATAAAGAGAATAATCCATTTTTTAAATTAAAAAACATTGATAGAGGATTTTGGATGGGATGGTTAAACTTTGAGGCGGGCGCTTACATCGAGCCAAAAAATCCATGGAAAAATAATGAAATATCAACTTTGTGGATTGCATCTTATGATCCAATTATTAAATTTAATCTAGTTTCTAATGAAATAATTCTTGAGGGAACTAGTTCTGCTGAGTTAAGTAAATTTGAAAAAATAATTTTTAATATTAATGCTGAAACAGAAAAAAATTCTATTAAAAATAATCTTAAATTTGATTTTTCAAAAATTAATTTAAAAGAAATAACCAACGAATTTCAAACAAATATTTTAAAAGTTAAGAAATTAATATCTATAGGAGATATTTTTCAAGCAAATCTAACAACTCAATGTGAGGTTAACGCTTTAGAAACTTATAGTTCTTTAAGTATATATTCAAAAATAAGAAAAAAATTGAAAGCCCCTTTTGGAGGAATAATAATAAATAATTCAAAGGGAATCAAAGAAGCAGTGTTATCAACTTCACCTGAAAGATTTTTGAAAATAGACAAAGAAGGATATGTTGAGTCAAGACCTATCAAAGGCACAAGATCCAGACACCAAGATGAAAATCAAGATGCATTAAATGCCATAGATTTGATAACAAATGAAAAAGATAGAGCTGAAAATATTATGATTGTGGACCTCTTAAGAAACGATTTAAGCAAAGTATGCGAAATAGGAAGTATTGAGGTTCCAGAAATATTAAAACTTGAGAGTTACTTAAAAGTACATCATCTTACATCAGTAATTAGAGGAAAACTAAAAAAGAATAAAAGCTGGGTTGACTTACTAATTGCTTGCTGGCCAGGAGGCTCAATAACTGGGGCTCCAAAATTACGTTCATGCCAAAGGCTATTTGAAATAGAAAAAAATGGAAGAGGACCTTACTGTGGATCGTTCATAAAATTTGACTGGAATGGAGAGTTTGATAGCAACATACTGATAAGATCATTTATAGTAAAAAATAAGCAAATTAATATATCTGCTGGTTGCGGAATAGTAAGTGATTCTGATCCTCAAAATGAAACAGAAGAACTAAAGTGGAAACTTTTGCCTTTAATAGATTCGTTGAAATGAAACTGAGTATAGGTTGGCATAAAGATAAATGGCTAGATATTGAAAATATTTATATATCAGCAAATGATAGAGGTCTAAAGTTTGGAGATGGAATATTCGAAACTGTTTTAATAAAAAATAATAATGCTGTATTGATAGACGAACATATTCAAAGACTAGAAAATAGCAATAGAGTCTTAAATATGAATTTGAATATTAATAAATCACATTTAAAAAACATTATTAGTCTAGGTATTAAAAAATTATCTCTTAAAAACCATCAATTTGGATCAATTAGAATTAACTACAGCAGAGGGTTGAATAAAAGCAGATCAATTAGAATTAATAAAAATCAACAGGAAAATTATAAAAATAATTTATGGATTGAATTTTATATTATAAAACCTAGTTTTTCTCCAATAAGTACATTTATTAGTCAAACAGAAAAAAGAAATCAATATAGTTTAATTAATCAATGTAAAACTTTCTCATATAATCAATCAATACAAGTACTAATAGAAGCTAATAAAAAATTATTTGATGATTGTTTAATATTAAATACAGCTAATGAATTATGTTGTGGCAGTACTTTTAATATCTTACTTAAAAGAAATAATGTATGGATAACACCCAGAAAAGACAGTGGATGTCTACAGGGAATTATGGTTAAAAAAGCTATAGAATTAAATATAATAAAAGAAGCATTAATATTACCGAAATTTCATAAAGATGATATTTTAATTGCAATTAATAGTTTATCTTGTAGGCAAATTAATAGAGTAAATGATGTAGAATTTATAACAACTTTTGATCCGAAGTATTTCTGGGAATTATTATATAATTAAAACTTTTTTTTTTCTGGCAAAGAAGCATCAGATAGATTATTTATGTAGTTATTAACTTTAAAATCAACAATACTTCCAATAACAACAATTGATGGTGAAGTGAAACCTTTATTACTAATTGTCTCTACTAAGT
>QCSC01000028.1 GCA_003211655.1 Prochlorococcus sp. AG-469-F22
CAAGCTGCAATTATTGGACTTAACAATCCTTTGACTCCAATTGAACTGAATACAAACGACATTACATAATAAATTAATATGAGAATAACACTTAATCCGAATCCCTGACTTTTTGAAGATCTTAAATTAGATTTAGATCCTAGGCTACTGCCAATTAATCCGAATACTAAGCATGCACAAGGCAAAGTGAATTTTTCTTGGATGCGAACTTGAATTCTTCTTATTTCCTTTAAGTTACCTGTCTCTTTATATATTTTTTCAGCTTCTAAAGCTTGCTTAAGAGACATTTCAGTAGCATCTTTTGGGACTCTTGCTAAATCTAAAGGCCCTTCGACAAATGGATACCTATATTTTTCAAATTTAATATTAGTAGTTTGTCCGCCTTGGTCAATAGAAACAATACTGCCATCTGAAAATATCCAGGAGGAGTTTTTCTTATCAAATACTGCACTTTTTGCTTTTAAAATTTGCTGTATATCTTGTCTCGAAAAATCTAAAACTGTAACTCCCTTCATAATATTATTTTGGAACTTCGATGCATAGAAAATATGTGTTAATTTATTATTCCTTTTAGTTGGCTTATTAGTTTTAGAATCTACTCTAGATCCATATTTAGAAAACATAATATTCTTTTTTCTCTTTTCACCACTGAATGAATTTCCAATACCACCTCTTAAAGTGGATTCTGCTAACTTATTACTTTCTGGTACCAATTTATCATTGAAATAAAAAGTTAAGCCCGTCATGAATATTGAAACTGCAATAGCAGGAGCAATAATTCTTGAAGTTTTTATCCCTAAAGATTTCAATGCTAATAATTCGGAATTAGCTGATAATTTCCCATAAGCTAATAATGTAGATAATAAAACTGCCATTGGGAACGACAAAACTAGAAAACTTGGAAGGCTATAAAAAAGAACTTTTATAGCTAAAAATAAAGGTAATCCAAACTCAACTATTTTTCTTATTAGATCAAACATTACTCCAACTGATAATGAAATAACAGTAAAAGCAGAGATAGCAAATAACATTGGAGGTAATATTTGAGTGATTAACCATCTATCCATTAATGGGATAGAATTCCAAGGTAAAGCGATTTGACGAATAAATTTTTTAATAGTTGATTGTTTTGAAATTTGCAAAAGAAATTTATTTAATTAAATTTTCAATAGTTTTTAAGATTATAAAATACTAATCATATTGCGACCATCTTTACTCTTTTCTCTCTATAAAAAAATATTTTCCTTTTCAAGCTTTTTCTTCAATTCTATAGGCATATATGAAATATCTTTTTTAATTGCTTCAATAGCCTCTGAGTACTTTTTTTTATCAGACAAAAGAATTTTGATTAAATTGTATTGGCTCTCGATCTCCTTAGATGAAAAATTAGCCATGTAATAATTAAGTGTATTTCTTCTTATTTTAGGATATTTGTCAATGAGGTTTCTTCTTTATATTCAATCATGACTTTCTAGTTCCTCCATAAGAATATTGATCTTCTTTCGAAAGAATATCCCAACATTTTTCACAGCAAAAGATCCATTTTGTATAGTTAATAGATTTAACTCTAAAATGAATTTTGGCTTATTTATTACAAATATCGCACTCTTTTACTTTTGACATGTTCAATTTATTTGGATTCTTTAATTCGCTTTAAGTCACTGTAAAGATCAATTTCATCTTAATATTAGCTAACAAATTCATGATTCAATCTCGCTCATAAAATGATCTTTCGTTCTCTGAAGTGAGATATTTAAATCTGTCTTGTAGGTTATTAAATTTAATTCCAAAAGGGATTTAATTCAGTGTCTATAAAAGGCAATGCCGTTAAAAATTGAGTGTAAGGTAATGTTTTTTAATCATATTTATTTATTTATTTTTATAGATAAATGTTTAAATAAGCTTTCTTATCAAATAAAAAAAAGAAAAACTTAAACTTTTCTTGAAAAATCTGCAATACGAAGACTTTGACTATTGCAATTAATTTAGATATTTGTTTTTTTAAAAAAAATGAAGTAATGACTTTTAAAACATTAGCAAAAATTTGCAACTGTACTCATTGTAAACAAAAATTGGAATAAATAATTCGTTCAAAAGTTTATTGGGATAAGTTAATTAGTAATAAATTGAATGCTTAAATTTTTCTTAGTAATTGAATTTCTATAAAATAAAGAAACATATTAAATAAAAAATACCAAAATAATTACTGCAGTATTAAATATCAAGCTTAAATTTTTGGAGTTTAGATTCGTTTTTATCGAGCTTTTTTATTATTGCGGTAGATTTTGTTCTCTCGATTAAATAGCCATAAAATAGCAAATATACAAAAAGGAATAAGAATGAAATCTAAGGACATATTGAATTTAATCTATATCCTTTTTTAGCAAAATTATTTTATCTTGAAAGGAAAGTTTCTAAAAAAAAATAAATCCTGATGTAAAAGGTCTTACTCAACAACTTTTCTTAAGTGCTAATCAATGCCTTATCTAAATCTTTTTTATTTAAAATCAAAAAAATGTTGATTTGTTATTTTACAAAATGAGTATTGTATGCAAAAAATTAAAAAGAGCTTGCTCGCATCCCTACTAGCAAACTCTCATGACGATTAAGTTAAATTCAGATTGACTGAGATTAACCAGCTAAGCACTTCCTAAATGCTTACTCTTATTATAGTAAGTAAAATTACTTACTGTGAGTATAAATACTCAAGCTGGTTTGCACTAGATTTAGCTGGCTAATCTATGGATCTATTAATTAAGTGATAATTCACTAGCTCCAAGTTAGATTAGAAAAAAAAGAAATACCAAATAAAGACTATTGAATTAGAAACAAATATTATACCTAGAAAAATATATGCAAATTTTTTACCTATAAAAGTTGTTTCAGGTTCAAGTTTTACTCTCATTTTGTATACTAAATTTCTTAATAAATCTTACACCTTTTGAAATTAAAAATTTTCCTTGTATTATTATTTACCCTAATTTAAAATCTATAAATTAAAAAAAATAGAACTTATATAAAAAACCAAAATTAAATTTGTAGAAAAGCATCTTAGCCATAAATATCTTTCAGTATTTTTTGCCCCTTTTAATATATTTCTTATTTTGAAACAAAAGGCATTATTGGGGGTTGGGATAATATCTCAAGATTTTTTTATTTTATTCAAAATAAATTTTAAGCTATAACTCAATCTAAGAATGCTAGTTAAAGTTTTTGAATTAAAATCACGACCTAAAGATATTGACTGAAATCTTTATTGGTTAACTGATTAATAACTTTATCTAACCATTCGGTATTGGTTTCAGTTTTTTTTATCTTGGGATTTTTCTTTCTTGTATGCATAAATCTTCCTCAAATAAAAATTAAATTTAATTTAGGGTAAAACTATTAAAAATCAACCTGCATAATTTACAAGTTTACGTATAAAAGTTAATTTTTGTCGCAATAGAAAAGACATTCTTTTTTAGAGGGATGGTCTTTGCACTCTTCAGCCCAATAGTCTTGGTTAGGTAAAAATGATGATAAATCAGTCTCCAAATAAATTTTTTTTGGGAGAATTTTGAAAGTCTCATTTAATGCCATGATTAAAAACCACCTTCTTTTAATATTGTTGTTTGTAACCTTTCATAGTTTGAGTAAGTCTAGCTCCAAGATAGGGCAATAAAATTAGCCAGAATACAATTTCCAATCCGAGGTTGGTCATCTGATTTGCCTCCCATTATTCGATTTGACTCTAATATGTTTTTTATTATTCCGACAGAGTTTTTATACTGATTAATGACCGATTTTTATTGAAGTTAATAGCTGTTTTTATATCTCGTCTTGATCTTCACCGAAAGGCTTATATTTAATATCCCAAATTAAGACTACTGCAGTTGATAAAATAAGTAAGGCAAAAACTAATTGAGGAGAAGGATAAATCATTCTATCTATTCATCATATAACCAATAAAAACAGAAAAGGTAAGAAGCTTAAAAATAATAAAAAAAGTCATGATCTTTTAGGCTTTTAAGCCAAAAGGTAAATATTTATTAATTGTATTCATTGTTTTATAATTATTTGGATAAGACTATCTAATTTTTTTTTAATAATATAAAAAAAATTCATATTCAAATTTTCTTAATTCAGATGACTCAAATAGAATAAATGTGAAGTAATTAATTAAAAAAGTTGCAAAAAAACCAGATTGAATTTGGCAATCTGGTTTGTAAAATTTGTTTGAGAAGTCTTAGATGAATCCAGGAATAATTTGACCTGTAGTTAGATAAGCTCCTACTAATGCAACGAAACCCATCATGGCAAATCTTCCATTTAGCTTTTCAGCTACAATTTTTTCTTTTTCAACTAATTTTGTCTCGTTATTTCTCATTAGAACCAACCTGGGATTATTTGCCCTGTTGTTACGTAAGCTCCTACAGCTGCCACGAAACCTAACATTGCTGCCCAACCATTAAAACGTTCTGCTTCTGGAGTCATTTTTTTTTAAAATAATTTATGTTAATAAATATAACACATTTATTTATTTTTGTAAATAAATTGGCTCCAATAATTGAATTATGGAGTATTGAGCTACATTTCTGTTGCGTTAATGCCTCAATATTTTTAAGCCCCTCAATATCTAGACTAAGGATTGAGACGCTACTTTAAAACTTAGACTTCTCATCAAATTTAGTTTGAAGTTTTGCCGCCTTATGCAATAAACCTACCGCTTCTTTTCTACCGGTTGCGATGGAGGCTTGATGCAATAAATCTGCATACTTTTTGTTTAATTTTTTCATTTAATTTGTAACGTTATAAATTCAGGATTGATAAAAAGCATAAGTATTTTTAATCAAGAATAAATTAAAAAACCTTATGTCTATGAATGTTTGACTCCTGCAAATGGTATTCTTACTAGAAATTCTTTAGCTTGGTCAATATTAGTTAAACTTATCTCTTCCTGAGATCTATTTATCATAACATGAATCCACTTATTACTGTGATTTGAATTAGCGTTAATTATTTATAGTCAAAATTTAATAGATCTCTTAGGTTTTACACAGGAAAAAAAATTTTTTTAATTGTTATTAAATATATAAACCAATCTATTTAAATATTGAAAGATCACCAAGAGCAGTTAAAGAGGGATAATTTAACATATTATTGAATATGTTAAAGGACCTTTTTTTATATTCTTTTTTCATTTTATTAGTAACCCAATTCTTACCCTTTATTATTTTAAAAAATAATTTTGGGCAGTTTTTTTTATTGAGAAAAAATCCTCATTTAATATAAATTTTAATTAATATTACTAAAAGAGTCAGCTAGTAGGGATACAGGCTGACTCTTTTTTATTAAATATTCTTTCTTTTAGAATCTCTTTAAGAATTAATTAAAAGCAGTCTAAATATTTATATAAATTTCTATTACCTTAATCTAATATAAATACTCTTTTTATTTTAGTAAATAATTGCTATTAATAAATTAAATAAAAAAAGTTATGTCATTTACTACTTACTATATGCATTTGATTTTCGCTAGCATTCCATCCTTATTCAGTTCTGATTTGATACTTTATATTTTACCAGCTTTAACTGTCTCAATATTGTTCTTTAGCTTCAAAATAATGTTTTATAAAGCTCCAAAATTGAGAAGAGCTAAATAAAAACTATTTTGGATAATAGACTTTTCTTTCCTGCAACTGAGAGAAATAAAGATTCTATAGCAGAAGTATTATCAAGAATTCTTCTAACAAGAGGTTATATTTTAGAAATTGGTAGCGGTAGTGGAGAGCATGCAATTAAATTTCAAAAATGCTTCCCAGAATTAACTTGGCAATCAAGCGATCCGGAACTTCTTTATAGAAAGAGTATTAGTTCTTGGATTGAGCATGAAGAATTAAATTTTAAAATGCCTCAACCTTTAGATATTGATGTGGAGAAAATTCCTTGGGAAATACCATCTGAATTACTGCATTCTATTCAAGGAATAATATCTATCAATATGATTCATATCGCATCCTGGAACTGTACAAAATCACTATTTAACGAATCTGGTAAATTATTAAAAAATGGACAATTTTTGATGTTATATGGGCCATTTAAAATAGGTGGTAAGCACATTAGTCAAAGCAATGAATTATTTGATATTTCCTTAAAAATGCAAAACGATTCTTGGGGTGTTAGAGATTTAGAAAAAGTTAGTGAACAAGCTAACAAGAATGATTTCATTGAAGAGGATCTTATTAGTATGCCTGCTAATAACTTTTCGGTAATTTACAGGAAAGGACCTTTATAAGGGGATTATGAATATTTTTTTTCTGTAAAATTTTTATAAGTTAAAAATTCATGAATTCAAATTACACACTTTATTAATTTGTATAATTATATTTTCATCCGTTTTAATATCTTTTAAAAAGAAATCATATTGATAACTTTCTGCTCCATTCTTTATGCTTAGCATCTAAGTCTGATACTTTATCTCCTAAACTTAATTGCTTTTCTAATAATTGCACTTTGGTAAGTGTTACTTCCTCAGAATAAAACTTGATTGGTTGCTTACCGTGTAGGTTGTCTCCGCTCATAAACTTAAAAAATAGAATCAATTTCCAATTAAGTATTTAGGATAAAAAAGACTTAATTTCTAATTCTTTTATATTATTTTCAGATTTGCGTAAATTAATGTGATATTAGATTAGTTTCAATAAATTGTTTTGATTTTTTTTTGTAAGAGGTTTGCCAAATATATCTTCCTTCAGCGACATCTGATTTAACAGCAATACAATTACAAGCAATATTCCATAGAGCTTTATGTATTGGATCGGGATTATAAAGGTAGACTTTATTAAATGCTTTTCTTATTGCAAGAGTAGCCTTTTTAGCATGATAGTGAGGAATAGTTGGACATACATGATGAACTACGTGACTTGAACCAATATTATGATGAAGAATATTAATAATCTTCCCATAAGGCCTATCAATGGAAAGAAAGGCTCCTCTCATAAAAGAAAATTCTGAATTAGAGAGGTGTGGAACATCTGAATCTGTATGGTGAAGCCAAGTATATATAACTAACCAACAATTAACTACTAATAAGGGTCCTACATACATTCCAATTATTGGAAAGAATCCATGTTTGATAATAAAAATAATAAGTCCAATTATTACTGCAGCTACACCAATATCTGAAATCCAAACTTTTTTAGCCCATACAGCAGGCCATAATGTCTTAGAAAAAGGTTGCCTTGGCCAAAAATGATTTGAAGTTCCATATTTGAGTCCACCTGTACTTCCAGATAATAAGTAAGCAGGCCAACCAAAAATAAGATGTAGAACTAATTGGAGAATTCCATACTTAGTTTTGCCTAATTTACTTGAGAAAGATAGTTCCTTTTCTCCTCCAACTTTTTCGCTAATGCCATTTCCATCAACAACTATTGGCACGTGAGTTTCTCCATTCGTTATATGATTGGTGAAACGATGATGGACTGCATGTGAACGTTGCCAAGAGAAATAAGGAACTAATAAGAATGAATGAAGTAAATATCCAGTAATGGTTTCCAAAATCTTATTTTTTGAAAAGGCTCCATGACCACATTCGTGGGCAATTACCCAAAAACCCATAGCAGTGGTTCCAGATAAAAATGTATAAAGGATCCAAATCGGGATCATTCTTTGACTAAAAGGAATTGTTAATCCTATTGCTACAACAATTGCCTGAATTATGATTGTTTGTAAAAGATAACCTAATGAAGTTATTGTTTGAGATTTAAAGCAGTTATCGGGAATAACACTTTGAAACTCTTTCATGCTTGGAATATCACTCATCTCTATTGCAAGTGCTTGACCTTTAAGGCCAGAAAAATTAATATTACTCAAGTTAATTGGGTTAGAATTTAGTTTTTAATAAATTTTAGTTTATATAGTTTATTATCCATCAAAGACTCTTTTTATGAAAGTAATATGTAGTGTTAAATGTTCAAATAGTATTAAATTGAGTAAGTTTTTGAACATTAATAAATATTTTTAAATCTTCATTAGTTATAAATTATTAGTGAATGATTAAGAGAAATTATTTTATGGCAATCAACAAGACTAAATATAGAAATAAAGTAGAAGTAATCGCGAAGGCAGAAAGAGGTAAGATCAAACCAGTATTTAGCCATCTAAAAAATCTAATTTTTCTGTTAATTACTTTTACCATTTTTTAAAAAGGGCTAATCTAAACTTATATAAGCACCAAGACTACAACAAATAAACTTAATAAATTTCAATAAGAAACAAATATTTCATATTTCCAATTTAAAATAAGTTCATCTGATCAGTAGGCTTTATATTAATTTCTTCTTTTATCCATCCAGAAGATGACCATCCCAACATTATGGGGATTAAACCTTTTAATTCATGAGTATCCTTAACCTGTTCAGTCCATTGTTCTTCGTATCCATTAGGAACAATAACTGGCATACGATGATGTAAAGGTTTCACTAAATCATTTGGTTCAGTTGTTAAAACACAGCAACTTTCTAACTCTGCTCCATCAGGTGAAGACCATTTGCTCCAAATCCCTCCTAACCAAAAAGTTTCATAATTCTCTTTCCTAATACGATAGGTTTTTTCAAAAAAACCACTTGCTGGTATTAAACATCTTTTATGTTTCCAACTTCCACTAAATAATTTTTTCTCTTCCACAGTTTCTGATCTTGCATTAAATGGTCTGGGTCTTGCCTTATCAAAAGGATCTTTAGCCCAAGGTGATATAAAACCCCATGACATAAAAGTTGTCTGAATTTTTCCTTCATTTTTAATTACAAGGACTGGATCAGTAGGTCTAATTAAATTCTGTGTCTCGTATTTATTATCAAGCCCACTTGGATAGTCTTGTTTTAAAACTTTTGGTAACTTACCAAATTTAGTTTTAAGTTCAAATCTTCCGCACATATTTAATATTTGTGTTTGGTTTAAATATTTGTGTTTGGTTTTTAAATTTTATTGGAAATTTATTTGATTGATTTAAAATCCTTTATATAACTTTAAATAATAAATAATTTCTGATAACTCATTAATTTTTTGAATCTTTTCTTGGTTAAATTCATTTATTAATTTATTTAGTATCTCATTATCTTTGGAAAAAAACATTAAATTACATTCCGCTTTTAGTCCTGAGATAGATCCTGCATATGAGTCTTCTATAACCCAAGATTTCCTAGGATCTACATCCAATATTTTTAATGCTCTCAAATAGGGATCAGGTGAAGGCTTGCCATCAGAAACAAATTTATCATCTCCAAGAACCTTTGTCTTGAATAAATTTAACCAGGGATTTACAGAGCTTTTGATTTTAAAACTTTCACTACTACTACTTGTTACTAAAGCAATAGGTAATTTTGTATTTATACAAAAATTTATTAATTCTATTGCTCCCTTAAAAGGTTTTGCTTTAGTGAGAAATTTATCTACTTTAGATTTTTGAATAATGAGTAATTCTTCTAATGGGCATTCTTTATCTATCCATTTAAGGACTTTTTTTGCACAATCTATTCTCCTTCTTCCCTTTAATTCTAATAATTTATCGATTGATAAAGAGTGATTATATTCTTTTGCCGTTTTACTCCAGGCATTAGCTAGTAATGGTTCTGTATCTAATAGAACACCATCTAAATCAAAAAGAATTGCTTCTGGGAATTCCATCTTTGTTGAAATATTTTAGATAATCTTTTATTTAATATAGTCTTAATTTTTATTTCGGTATTTAATTACTTTTGTCTTTCAATAATAATATATCAAAATTTGAATTAATTTTATAAGCCGCGAACGTATCTTTTAGGGGTTAACGATTGCTTACGTGGCTTTACTAATATTGGTAAAATAATAACTCCGACAGTAAAAACACATATTGGAGCAACAACCATGAGTATAGATTCTAGAGACATTAATTTATTTTCAAAGTTATCTTACAAATAGCAGTATTTATTTTTTTAGTCATGCGTATTTATATCTAAAAAGGCTATATCTTTACAACTTTTTATATTGTTAAGCAAAAGCGAAAAAAAGATTAAATATGAGAAGTTTTTTAGATTTATATCTTAAGTAACACATAGTAAAATTTAATTGAGGAATTATTTTTATGAATGAAGATAAAAAATGGATGTTAATGACCTACTATTGCCCAACTCATGGTGATGCAGGAAAAGTAGAACCTATACAAGTGACAAGGCAAGAAATTTACAATAAATTATATGATAAGACTAAATCTAAAAAGGAAATTAAATAACCTAAATTTTCAAAAACAGGTAAGTAAAGCTTGATAGGGATAAGTATAAATATTTTTAATAGAGAGTATCTTTACCGACAAAAAGTCATATCTGCTTTTGTTTACCTCATTATTACGTTCCCCAAAGTTGGAGGCTTGAGCAATTTTAGGAGAATGCATTTTGGTTAAGATGTATTTAAATAGGAACTCATTTGTTTATTGCAAAGTAATTATTAATAAATTTAACCTATAGAGGCTTAACTTATTCTCGTAACAAAATTGAAGATCTTAAGTTTCATAAAACCAAAAATTAAATTTATAATTTATTAGAGTCAATTATTTCCCATGCCTCTGAAGCTGTATCAGCATATTTAAAAATTTTTAAATCTTCTTCGGTAATAAGCCCGAAATCAGCAAGGAAGTCAAAATTAATTAAATTATTCCAATATTTTCTGCCAAATAAAATTATTGGAATTTCACTTTTCATTCCCGTTTGACGAAGAGTTAATAATTCAAATAATTCGTCTAATGTCCCAAACCCTCCAGGAAAAAAAACAGCAGCAACGGAGCGCATTACAAAATGAATTTTGCGTAATGCAAAATAATTAAATTTAAAACAAAGTCCTGGAGTTATAAAAGGATTTGGGAATTGTTCATTGGGTAACTTTATATTTAAACCAATAGACTTACAGTCTGCTTCAAAAGCTCCTCTATTCGCTGCCTCCATAATTCCTGGCCCACCTCCTGTCACTATTACATGAGAATTGCACTTATTACCTTGATTATTTATTGAAGCTAGTTTTGAAAATTCTCTTGCGGACTCATAGTAATGACTCATAGAAAGTAAATTTTTTAACTTATTAAATTTATTTTTTAATTTAATAGATTGAGGACATTTTTCTAATAAGTTTTTTACTTCATCGATTTTGCTCTGAGCTGATGCGTTCTCGACAATTTTTGCACCTCCAAAAACGATAATAGTTGAGATTATATTTTGTTCTTCTAGTACTAATTCAGGCTTAGTTATTTCCAGCAGCATTCTTACACCTCTCATTTTGTCACTTCTAAGCAAATTAAGATCTTCCTGTGCAAGTTTGTAGGAATTTGAATCAAGTATTAAATTTAGATTTTTTTTTCTTTTATCAGTATTTTTGAGCTTTTTGAAGTCATTAATATTGTTAATCATGGATTCAATAATAAATATGTTTTTATATAGAGAATTGATTTTTTTTGAATAGTTATTTAAAAAATATGAAATATAGTTTTTCCTGTACCTATGTGTCTATTCATCTAAATCACATGTCAATTCACATTGATTCAGTTCAGAAGTAGAAATTCTATCCAAAATTCTCAGCATATCAATTTCAGAAAGATCTCCATTAGAGTGCCACTTTAGAGTTGTTTTTCTTTGAAGAGAATATCTTTTATTCATTTTTATTTCCTCCCTTAAGATGAATTTCTACACATCGAGTAACACATTCTTGATGTCCATCAATAATGCTGCATTCACTAATGCATTCAAAATATGAATCTATTGTATCTTTTGCTGTTATTTGATTCGAAGAAAAAAATAACTCATCCATAATTTTTGTTCCTTAATTTGTGATGAGATATAGCATGACTTTAAAAAATAATTTTTGCTTTGTTAAGAAAATTGAGATAAATAAGTATTAGTTACTAGTCTTAAGTTTTGATTATATAAAAAGTTAAAGTTTTAGTTTCTGTCTTGTTTTATTGGATCTATTAAATACTTAGAAAACTTAATCTTAGTAATTTAAATTTTTACTTTTATGTTGATTCTTTAAGTAAATTCTCTGATTTATATTTATAACTATCTGGGTCCCAATCATGTTGGATATCTTCAATGAAATCAAAAATAAAATCATTAGGACATTCAAGTTCTTTGTGCAGATCATTTAATTTTTGATGTATATATTTTTTAGTGCAAGAAATTAATCTATCTTTTTGGTAATTTGTAGGTTGCCATTTTTTATTGTTCATACAGATTATTTCCTTTTTTTTATTCTTATATTCTTCTTAGTGATATTAAAAAGTAAATCAGTCTTTATGCTGATTTACTTTTTAAAAATTTCGTTAGATAATAATAATGTACTTTTTAGATTTTCAAATGAGATCAATTATGAATTGGCTTTCTAAAATGTTAGAAAGCATGGCAAATGCTTTTATCCATCCTGTTAAAAATGATTTACCCCCATCTATTGGAGCTCACGCTTACAGTAGCATTCCTCTAAAAAGGAAAATGCGAAGAAGACTCAGCTAGTATTTAATTAATTGGAATTAGATTCTGGTTCTTGCTGTCCCAAATAATATATCTAAAACAATTTGGGAAATCACTTAATTTGAGAACTTTTGATTTTTGTAGTAAATGTATGTTTGCTTTATGACAAGCTCTTAAATTGTAATTAGGAATTCTTTCTGATAGATGATGAATGCTATGGTACGAAATATCGGCTAAAAACCAATTTAACCAATTTGGGATATCTAAATTGCTACTGCCAGAAATAGCACCTTCGACAATATCCCAGTTTTTTGTATTACTGGCATATGCATTTTCATAGTTATGTTGTATAAAAAAGATGCATATGAAAATTGCTGCTGAAAAAGTTAATATTAGTGAATAAAAAGTTAAGAAAAAAGCAGCTCCTAACCATTTACACATAATTATCCATCCACTTATCACGATAAGATTGTTTGCTATTAGATCAAATAATTCATCAAAATTGTCTCCATAGTCAGAGAAAGGGGGCTTGATACTCGATTGAATATTTAAGAGTTCTAAATAATTTCTTTTTTTTAATTTAATAAAAGTTTCTTGCATTAAAGATTTTATAAAATTAATGATAATTAGTATCAACCCTAATCTGGCTTTAATAACTAAATAAAAGAATCCACCAGGGAAAAGCATTATCCAATGTCTACTGATCTTATAAATAAGTTTTTCTCTTTTATTAAGAGCCTCATAATCTTCTAGGCTTAAAACATCTACAGGACCTTTGTAAATTTCCCAATTCCCATTATTCCTATGATGAAATGCATGGTCATTAGCCCAAGGTTTATGAGGTATCCCATTTAATAAACCCAGAAAAAAGCCAAATAAGTTATTCAAAGAACGTTTTTCAAATAAGGAATTATGTCCACAATCATGCATTAATGAGAATGTTCTCGAAGATAGGAGGGTAAGAAGAAAAAAAACTGGAATCAATAAAAACCCTTTTGAGATTTGTAAAAGAGGCGAATATACAATCTCAGAGACAATAAACCAAAGTGAAATTATAGGTATAAGAGTATTCATTAATTGAAAGACGGCTTTGAAATTATTCCTTTTTAGAAATGGCTTTAATAT
Organism: Prochlorococcus sp. AG-469-F22; assembly: GCA_003211655.1. Lineage (GTDB taxonomy): Bacteria > Cyanobacteriota > Cyanobacteriia > PCC-6307 > Cyanobiaceae > Prochlorococcus_A. The sequence goes on from QCSC01000028.1 coordinate 13,595, forward strand.
AAACTCAGATCTCTTAATCTTAATCATATAAATTTTCGTTAATAACCACTTATAGGATAGTCGAGTTTGAATTTATCGTGGTTAAATTACTAAATTGCAGATATACGAAAACTTTAGACATAACTTTGTTATGAATTCATTTGTTTGAAATTTGTTTTAAAGAATTACCCATATCAATTAAAGTTTTTTCCAATGGAATTGGTACCCAATTAAATATAGAAATAGTTTCTGTAATATCAGCATCGTAAGATCCTCTATTAACCATGGCAGCCATACTTTTCATTTCTTTATTAAATGGTGCCAGAGAATTTATCATTTTTGTAGGTATAAAGTTTTGAGGTGCTTTTTTAAAGCCATTTTTTCTTAAAATATTAGAAATTTCCATAATATTGATCCCATGAGGAGAAGTCGCAATTATTCTTTTATTATCACTTTGGTTTTTTTTAAGAGATTGGACATGTAACTTGGCGACATCTCTTACATCTACTACAGTAAAATAAGCATCAGGGAGTGCTGGAAATTTACCATTAATCATTTTTGAAAGGAGTTCTGCCGAAGCACCATCAATATCATTACTTAGAAGTGGACCGAAAACCATTCCTGGATGAATGGTTGTCATTGAAAAAGAATTTTCATTTTCATTATTAATAAAATCCCATGCAGCTTTTTCTGCAATCGTTTTACTTTTTACATATGCTCCAATGTTTTTTGTTGTATTTGTCCAGTCTTCAGGCGTGCATAACTGCTTATTATGGCCATAAGCAATTGCAGCCATAGAAGAAGTCAGAACAACTTTTTTGACTTTAGAGGAGTTTTTTGCAGCGTTTAATGCCCTTAATGTTCCCTCTAGCGCAGGATTGATAAGAAGAGATGCCTTTTTCGGCTCTTCGATAGTAAAAGGAGATGCAACATGAAGAAGATAATCACAATCAAAGGCTGCCTCATCCCATCCCTCATCATCTAGAAGGTCAAGTTTACAAAATTCTAGCTTATGATTTTCTGATTCTTTCTCAAGAGATTTTCTTACTTCATCTTCTCTATTCATATTTCTTAGAGATCCTTTGACAACATAACCTGCTTTTATT
>QCSC01000029.1 GCA_003211655.1 Prochlorococcus sp. AG-469-F22
CTTTGATGGATAATAAATTCATACAAAAAAGTTTGAGTAACACCTACTCGAAGCTTTAAAATTCGCTAAGATCCATTGATATGACTGAAGAAAAGTTTTGGCTAATGAAAAGTGAACCAGAAGCTTACAGTATTGATACCTTAAAAAAGGATGGAGTTACTTTATGGGATGGCATCCGAAATTATCAGGCGCGTAATTTCATGAGAAGAATGTCTCTTGGAGATAAAGTATTTTTTTACCATTCAAATTGCAAACCTCCTGGAATCGTTGGATTTATGGAGGTTATCGATCTAAATATTGTTGACCCAACTCAATTCCAAAAAGAATCAAAATATTATGACCCTAAATCAAGTCAAGAAGAACCAAGATGGGATTGTGTGAAAGTCAAATATCTATTTAAAGCAAATAAATTTTTAAGTTTAACTGAATTAAAAATTTTATTTAATGAGGAGGAACTGTTATTAGTTAAGAAAGGTAATAGATTATCTATTATTCCAATAAAAGAAGAAATAGCTAAATTGATCTTAGAGAAAATTAAATAAAGTTAATTCTTGATTAGTTATCAAAATCCATAGAAAACATTTTACCTATATAAAGCCTTGTGAGATCCCTATTTTGAAATCCTTTTTGCATCAAAAAGCCAGCAATTGCTGCTTGTAAGATTCTATATTGATCCCAATTAGGATGATCCTCAACAAATTTATTCATAGCTTGTTGAAGATTTTCATGAAGGTCACATTTAAAACTAATTATTTCTTCTTTATTTTTGATATTTTTTTGATTAACATCACAATTTAATTCTTGCATAATTCAAATAGAGGGGAAAGATCAATAGGGCATGGAATCAGTTTTCTCTAAAAAAAGTAAATAGTCAACTTTTAATATTTAAATATGTCTCATTCGTATTAGAGATGAGACCCCTTTAGAAGACTAAGTTTATATAGTAATTTATCTGAACAATATAAATCTTATAAGTAATATAAAAATTTCTTATCTTTACAAGTTTTCCACATAAGGTTGATCTACAAATATTTTTTAGAAATTAGCTGGGGAAAAGATGTTAAAAAAGATTTTTAGATCGGGGAATTTTTTCAAAAAATTTCCAATTTAATTAATTTTTCAATCCATTGATTCCCACATTTTTTTTATTTCATAAAATAAATTTTCAGCTATTGGTATAGGCCAATACATTTCAAATGATCGAGTTTGTTCTGAGCTTTCAAATATTAATCTTAAGTTCCATCCATATTTTTTACCCTCCAATTCTGCGTACCAAGGTAATTGTTCTATTTCTAAATTAATAAACTCTTCATCCATTAATTCATCATTTATTTCCAACAATTGATTGTTCAGTTTTATAAGTAATTTATATAGCAATTCGAATTCATGTTTCTGTAATTCAATAGCCCAATTATTTACACCAATCAAAAAACAAAATTTACCTTTTTTAGTATCTTTAATTAATCTCCAATTATTTTCTTCAGAAGACAAAGCTAACCTGGAAGTAAATCTGGTTGATCTTGTTCATCACTTAATTCAATAATTGATCTTTGAACTGGTTTAATAGCTGATTCTTCTAATAATCCATCAAAATCGTCAAACCTTCTTTGTTTAGCTCTAAAAGCAATTCTTACAGTTGTTAAGTATCTGTTAGTGGATTTCCTTATTAAACTTTCGCCTCTTTTTGCAAGATCATTGTGATCAATATTGGAATTATTTGATACGTTCATAAAAAAATATTTTTAATATATATTATAGTTTACATTAATATTAACATCATTAAAATTATAAATTTTCAAACGAACTTAAAAAAATAATAAGAAATCTGTTATGGAAAATAATTGTTCAGGAACGCTTGCTCTTGATTTGGGAAATACTAATACCGTATTAGCTTTTCAAGATGAAAAAGATAGCAATTTTATTTTAATAGAAATACCAGGTATTACCTCATCTCCTGGAGTCATCCCATCAGTAGTTTGGTTCGAAGGTGGAGATAATGTTGGAAGGATAGGATTATCTGCATTGAAAAAGAAAAATTTATCTTATTCAGAAAAATATTTTCATTCAAATTTTAAAAGATTAATTGGTAATCCTATTGAAATGCAAAAAGAGAAAGTTTTAAGTCCCATCGAATCAGGTGAAAAATTTTTCAAAATTCTATGGGAAAATATTCCAATAGAATTTAACATTAAAAGGCTCGTTTTAACTGCCCCAATTGACACTTATAAGGGTTACAGAAAGTGGTTAATAAGTCTATGTGAAAGTTTACCTATTAATGAGGTAGCACTTGTTGATGAACCTACTGCAGCTGGGATAGGAATGAATGTTCCATTAGGTTCAATTATTATGATTATCGATATTGGAGGTAGTACTATAGATATGAGTGTAATCAAAACACAAGGTGGGGAAGGTAAATCTGCACCTATTGCAGAACTATTGAAGTTCCAAGGAAAGGATGTAAGTGCAATATCAAAGCAAAAATTAAGATGTGCTGAAATAATAAGCAAATCGGGTTCAAAAGTCGGAGGTAAAGATATAGATCAGTGGATTGTTAATTACTTTTTACCATCAAATCAAGATGAGAGAAATTTTTCCATAGCAGAAAACTTAAAATGTAAGCTTAGTGGCCCAGAAATTGAATCTGAGAGAAAATACCTTATCTCTTTATTTACGGCAGAGAATGATGAAAAAGAATTTTTTATGAGTAAAGAAATTTTTGAAAAGATTTTGATGCAGAATAATCTTTTAAGTCACTTAAATTTCCTACTTAAGGATTTATTAAATGAGGCTAGAGGAAAATTTATTAATGTAGATGATTTAAACTCTGTGATTTTGGTTGGAGGAGGAACACAAATTCCATTAATAAAAGAGTGGATCACTAATAAGATTTCAGGAATTCAAATCAATTCTCCGCCACCGATTGAATCAATAGCAATAGGAGCTCTTGCTATGACTCCTGGAGTAAAGATTAAAGATATCTTAATTAAAGGCTTATCAATTAGATTATTTAATAAAAGAGAACAAAAACATTTCTGGCATCCAATTTTTTATAAAGGCCAAACATGGCCTACAGAAAAACCATTTGAGTTAATTCTTCAAGCCAGTAAAAATGGTCAGAACATTTTCGAGATAATTATTGGAGAAACTAAAACGAAGAGAAGTTTTGATGTAATTTTTGAGAATGGATTACCAAAGTTATCAGAATTTCAAAATGAAGAACATGTATTTAAATGGAATAAAAAACCTCTTCAAATAAACGTGAACAATGAGTGTAAAATTGGAGAAGATAGTTTAAAACTTTATTTCAGTATTAAAAAAGATTCATCTCTTTATCTCAGATGTCTAGATATTGATGAAAAAGAATTAGGTGTATTTAATTTAGGATATATCTTTTAAATTTTATCCAAGAAGATACCATCTTCTCCATCAACTTCTTTTAGACATAAATGAACAATTTCCTTTTTGCTAGTCGGAACTTTTCTTCCGCAAAAATCAGGCTGAATTGGTAGTTCTCTATGACCTCTATCAATCATTACCAATAACATAATACTTTTTGGTCTTCCCCATAAAAGAAGAGCCTCAATTGCAGCTCGAATTGTTCTTCCTGTATAAATGACATCATCAATTAAAACAATATCTTTTTTTTCTATAGATGTGGGAAAATCAGTTGCCTCTATTAAACGAGTTCCAACTCTATTTTGATCATCTCTATAAAAAGTTGGGTCAATTATTCCTTTCTTTACATCAACTCCTGTTTTATCCAACATTTCTTTCCTCAAAACTTCAGAGAGATGAACTCCTCTCGTAGGGATACCAACCAATAAGAGATTTTCTAAATTTGAGATCTTTTCTATAATTTCGAAAGTTAGTCTAGAGAAAGTTTTTCTTAGCTCATCTTCAGTAAGTATTATGATTTTTTTATTTGGTTTGGACATGATTCATCTAAAAATTAACTTTATTCAATATCCTTAATAAATTAGCAAAAGCTAACTAAATTACATATAAATTGTATGGAACAGCTTTTACAGCTAAATTAAAGATTAATTCTTTAAAACCATGCATTTTAATTAAGAGATGTCAAAGTTTAGCAGCAAGAATATAAATAAAATAAAAGTTCCTGAGAGTCCAGTAGTTCTAGCAATTCTGGACGGATGGGGACATCGTGAAGAAAGTTTAGATAATGCCATAAAAAATGCCAATACTCCTGTAATGGATTCTTTATGGCATGCTTATCCTCATACTCTTATTAATGCGAGTGGAGCTGATGTAGGTTTACCCAATGGTCAAATGGGTAATTCTGAAGTGGGGCATCTCACAATTGGATCAGGGAGAATCATTCAACAAGAACTTGTAAGAATTACAAATGTTGTGCAAAATAACCAATTAACTCAAGTACATGAGTTAAAGGAAATGGCCAATTCAATTAAGAAAAAAAAGGGTACCTTACACTTAACTGGTCTATGTTCAGATGGAGGGGTGCATAGCCACATTGATCACTTATTAGGATTAATAAAATGGGCTTCTGAAGAACATATAGAAAAAGTTGCTATTCACGTTATTACCGATGGTAGAGATACTCCAGCAAAAAGTGCTTATAAATACATAAGACAAATAGAAGATTGCATAAAAAAATTTAATGTAGGAGAAATAGCATCTATATGTGGAAGATATTGGATAATGGATAGAAATTTAATATGGGAAAGAACAGAAAAAGCTTTTGTAAATTTAACTGATCCAAATGGCAAAAAAACTGACATTTCCCCTTCAGATTATTTAAATAAAAGTTATAACGCAAATATTACAGATGAATTCTTAGAGCCTGTAAGAATATCTAAAAACTTTTTAAAAGATGAAGATAGTTTAATTTGTTTTAATTTCCGTCCAGATAGGGCCAGACAAATAATAAAAGCTCTTTCGGAAAAAAAATTCGATAACTTTAAAAGAAAAAGTATCCCTGATCTAGATATATTAACTTTCACTCAATATGAAGCAAATTTACCAGTTACAATAGCATTCCCTCCTGAGTCTCTCAACAACTTTATTGGTCAAATAGTTTCAGAAAATGGACTTAAGCAATACAGAACAGCAGAGACCGAAAAATATCCACATGTTACTTATTTTTTTAATGGAGGAGTAGAAGTCCCCTCGCCAGGAGAACAGAGACATTTAATTCCTTCACCAAGAGTTGCAACTTATGACATGGCACCGGAGATGTCTGCCGAAGAATTAACTATTAGTTGCTCAAATGCTATAAAAACTGGACAGTATTCTTTTGTAGTTATAAATTTTGCTAATCCTGATATGGTTGGACATACAGGTAATATGGCCGCAGCTATAAAGGCCATCGAAACCGTAGATAGATGTATAGGTCAGATAGTAAATGCTACAGGAGAAATGGGAGGCAGTATTCTTATTACTGCAGATCATGGCAACGCTGAACTAATGAAAGGTCCTGATGGAGAACCCTGGACAGCTCACACTATTAATAAAGTCCCCTTAATTTTTATTGAAGGTGAAAAAAGAAAAATTCCAAATATGGGGAATGAGATTTATTTGAGAGAAAATGCTGGATTAGCAGATATTGCTCCAACATTATTGCAATTATTAAATCTTCCTATTCCAAAAGAGATGACAGGAAAATCACTTATTAAAGAAATCGAATTAAAAGGATTTAATAAAGTCGTTCAACATGTTTAAATTAGATATATAACAAATACAAAATATGAGTCAAATATTTACTTGGATATGGGTTAGTTCTGGAATATTACTAATACTTTTAGTTCTACTTCATAGTCCCAAAGGAGATGGTATGGGAGGAATAGCAGCTAGTGGAAGCTCAATGTTTACTAGCGCCAGCAGCGCTGAAGCGTCACTAAACAAAATAACTTGGACTATTTTAATTATATTTTTATCTCTTGCAATCATTCTTAGTGCAGGTTGGATATAGAAGTATCCAATTTAACTATCTTTAAAAATAAATATAAAAAAAGGGGATTGTTAAAACAATCCCCTCAAAACTAAAAATTCTAGTTATTTAGTAGTCGAAGTCTCCTCCCATTCCTGGAGCTCCAGCAGGTGCTGCATCTTTTTTCTCAGGCAAATCAGCAACTATGCATTCAGTGGTAAGTACCATTCCTGCTATAGATGCTGCATTCTGTAATCCTGAACGAGTAACTTTTGCAGGATCAACTATTCCAGCTGCAGACATATCTACATACTCTCCAGTAGCTGCATTAAATCCATCATTAAATGGTTTTGATTTAACATTTTCTGCAATTACAGCTCCATTTGAACCTGCATTTTCAGCAATTCTCATGAGAGGAGATGTTAATGAAGCCTCAACAATGTTAGCTCCTATTAATTCCTCTCCAGATAAAGCTTTATCAGCCCATTCCTTAAGAATCGGAGCCAAGTGAGCGAGAGTTGTACCACCTCCAGGAACTATTCCCTCTTCAACAGCAGCTTTTGTTGCATTAATAGCATCCTCTAAACGAAGTTTTTTATCCTTCATTTCAGTTTCAGTAGCTGCTCCAACTTTGATAACTGCAACGCCTCCAGCCAGCTTAGCTAAACGTTCCTGAAGTTTTTCTTTATCGTAGGAAGAGTCTGTTTCATCCATTTGCTTTTTAATCTGATCACATCTTGCAGTAACAGCCTTTTCATTACCCTCAGCGACAATAGTTGTTGTCTCTTTGTTGATAGTGATTCTTCTACCGGTGCCTAACATCTCTAAAGTTGCATTTTCTAATTTCAAGCCTGCATCTTCAGTGATTAGCTGACCATTAGTTAAAACAGCCATATCTTCAAGCATTGCTTTTCTTCTATCCCCAAATCCTGGAGCCTTAACTGCAGCAACATTAAGTACACCTCTTAATCTATTCACTACTAAAGTTGCTAGAGCTTCTTTTTCAATATCTTCTGCGATGATTACTAATGGCTTTCCTGTTTTAGCTATTTGCTCTAGAACTGGTACTAAATCTTGTACTAAAGCAATTTTTTTATCAGTAAGTAAAATGTAAGGCTCATCTAAAACTGCCTCCATACGCTCTGTATCTGTCGCGAAATATGGAGAAATGTAACCTTTATCAAATCTCATTCCTTCAGTAACTTCCAACTCAGTGGTCATTGATTTTCCCTCTTCGAGAGAAATAACACCCTCCTTACCAACTTTATCCATTGCGTTTGCAATCATTTCGCCAACTTCCTCATCATTTCCTGCCGCTATAGTTCCACATTGAGCTATGGCAGTGCTATCACTAATCGGCTTTGAGTTCTCTTCAATTTTACCAACTAGGAATTCTGTAGCTTTATCAATACCTTTTTTCAGCGTAATTGCGTTAGCACCAGCTGCTACATTTCTTAAGCCAGCTTTTACCATTGCATGAGCCAAAACAGTCGCGGTGGTAGTACCATCACCTGCAGCATCATTTGTCTTTGAAGCGGCTTGTCTGATTAGAGCAACACCAGTATTTTCAATGTGATCCTCTAATTCAATTTCTTTTGCGATTGTTACCCCGTCATTAATGATTTGAGGGGCCCCAAATTTTTTCTCTAAGACAACATTTCTTCCTTTTGGTCCAAGCGTTACAGCTACAGACTCAGCAAGGATATCAATGCCTCTTTCAAGCGCTCTACGAGCTTGCTCGTTGTAAATAATTCTTTTAGCCATGTTAGGCAAGTAATTTAATAATAAGTTTTAATAATTTTTGAAACAAATAAATTAGCCGACTACAGCCAAAATATCTTTTTCTGAAAGTAAGACGTACTCATCTCCTCCCAATTTGATGTCAGTTCCAGCATATTTGCTGTATAAGACTTTATCGCCAATACTCACTTCGGGAGTTTGTCGAGAACCATCGTCGTTAAGCTTCCCAGGACCAACCTGAGCAACTTCTCCTACCTGTGGTTTTTCTTTAGCTGAGTCGGGCAAAAGGATGCCACCAGCAGTTTTTTCCTCAGATTCGGAAACTTTGATAAATATTCTATCTCCCAGTGGTTTGACTGTAGAGACTGTAAGTGAAACAGCTGCCATAGATTAATGGTGGATCATAAATGCGACGCTATGCGTCAAAAAGTTTGGTTAGAGTATTACTCAAACCGTATGATAAATAACATAATCTGTTAAGCAGCAATTAAACCACTCTTTAACTGTGCGGTTGGCCGAACCCAGTTAACGAATATACCCTCGGGATGGTAATATTTCGCATTATGAGCTGTTCTAAAATCAGCTAATCCTCACCAAGTCAATAAAAAATGGTAGCAACTCCATCAACTTCAGCACCAGCAAAAGGTGTAGTACGTCAAGTAATAGGTCCAGTTCTGGATGTAGAATTCCCAGCTGGTAAATTACCAAAAATTTTGAATGCTTTAAGAATTGAATCCAAGAATCCAGCAGGGCAAGACATAGCGCTCACTGCAGAGGTTCAACAACTACTTGGGGATCATAGAGTAAGGGCTGTTGCTATGAGCGGCACAGATGGCCTTGTGAGAGGCATGGAGGCGACTGACACAGGTGCTCCAATATCAGTCCCTGTAGGAGAGGCTACTTTAGGAAGAATATTTAACGTATTAGGAGAACCAGTAGATGAACAAGGTCCAGTAAATACTTCAGATACCGCACCAATTCATAGATCAGCCCCTAAATTAACCGATTTAGAGACTAAGCCTAAAGTTTTCGAAACTGGAATTAAAGTCATCGACTTATTGGCCCCTTATAGACAAGGTGGAAAAGTTGGTTTATTTGGAGGAGCTGGGGTAGGTAAAACAGTACTAATACAAGAGTTAATTAATAATATTGCTAAAGAGCATGGTGGTGTATCAGTTTTTGGAGGAGTTGGTGAAAGAACAAGAGAAGGGAATGATTTGTACGAAGAATTTAAGGAGTCAGGTGTCATCAATGCAGATGATTTATCTCAATCTAAAGTTGCGTTGTGCTTCGGCCAAATGAATGAGCCCCCTGGCGCAAGAATGAGAGTTGGCTTATCGGCATTAACTATGGCCGAACATTTTAGAGATGTAAATAAGCAAGATGTGCTTCTTTTTGTAGATAATATATTTAGATTTGTACAAGCTGGCTCTGAAGTCTCTGCTCTGTTAGGAAGAATGCCTTCTGCGGTTGGGTATCAACCAACTCTAGGAACTGATGTTGGAGCATTACAAGAAAGAATTACATCAACTTTAGAGGGTTCCATTACATCAATTCAAGCAGTATATGTTCCAGCGGATGATTTAACTGATCCTGCTCCCGCTACAACTTTCGCACACTTAGATGCTACAACCGTTCTTGCTAGAGGTCTTGCTGCAAAGGGTATTTATCCAGCAGTTGATCCTCTAGATTCAACCAGCACGATGCTTCAACCCTCAGTAGTTGGGGATGAGCATTACAAAACAGCTCGTGCGGTTCAATCAACCTTACAAAGATACAAAGAACTCCAGGATATTATCGCGATTCTTGGATTAGATGAATTATCTGAAGAAGATAGATTGACAGTAAGCAGAGCGAGAAAAATTGAAAAATTCTTATCTCAGCCTTTCTTCGTAGCAGAAATCTTCACAGGAATGTCTGGTAAATATGTCAACCTACAAGATACAATTGATGGTTTTAAGATGATATTAGCTGGTGAACTGGATGATTTACCCGAACAAGCTTTTTACTTGGTTGGTAATATCGATGAAGTAAAAGCAAAGGCAGAAAAAATAAAAGAAGAAAAATAAATTATCAACTTTCATAAATAATTTTAATCTCTCTAAAAATTTAAATTAATGGCAATTTCACTCAAGGTTTTAGCTCCAAATCAGAATGTTTACGAAGGTGATGCTGAAGAGGTAATTCTTCCAAGCACAACTGGTCAAATTGGGGTACTCCCTGGACATATATCTTTAGTTACGGCTATCGATATTGGTGTCTTAAGACTAAGAATGAATTCCAAATGGAAATCCATAGCTTTAATGGGTGGTTTTGCTGAAATAGAGTCAGATGAAGTTATCGTTCTTGTTAACAGCGCTGAAATTGGTTCCGAAATTAACATCCAAAATGCTGAAGATGCTCTTAAAAAAGCAAAACTCGCGATTAGTAAATTTCCCGAAAACGAGAAAAGTTCAGAAAAGATTAAAGCCCTTAATGAGATATCAAAAGCTGAGGCAAGAATTCAAGCTTCAAAAAACTAAATTTTAAGCAGTTCCACAGAAAGCCACTTCAGGAAATTTAAGCTTTGCTTCTTCCAATTTTTTCGTTTTACCTTCCTCTTGCCAGTAATTAATTACTTCAGTAGCTTTATTCAATATTTCAACTCTTTCATTATCTGTAATCCAACTTTTACTCTCTAATTCGCTCTTTAATTTTTCCCATGCGTCATCTCTTGGCCAAAAATAGTAAGCAGTTAATGGACTTGGACCTCCTCCAACAATTTGATCTACTGCCAATGCGACATTATCAGGTAACCATAAGATTTTAATAATAAATCTACCCTCATCTGGTTTTGGCGTATAGCCTGTAGGAACTCCATCTTCATCAATTTTAGCAGCCGCTAAAACGGCGTTTGCTCCCATCATCCCTGCATTTGGTGAGGTTATTTTTGATTTTTGAGAAACATTTTTTTGTTCTTGCTGCTCCTTAGGATTCTCATTAACCTTATCTGATGAAGTCATTCAGTATTATTAGATTTATTTTTATAATTTATCAGTTAATGGTCACTAATTCATCATTTTGATCAAAAATTCTTGCTTTTATTTATTGATTATCACTAAAAGTTTATTTTATCTTTCTTTCGATACTTCATAAAAATCATAAATTTTTGCCTCTAAAGAATCCCAAAGATCTTTAGGAATATCATTTTCTTCTGCAAACATTCCCAGTTGACTAGCCAAGCCTCTTGCTTGAGATAATTTAGAATCATAAGAACTAGTTCTATTCATGTTAAAATTTTTTATCTATCATAAAAAATTAAATCTATTAACTACAAAAGTCAAATATTCAATATTCTAAATCAGAAATTTCTTTCAGTGCAGCGAAGCTAAGAATTTCCGGTTCTTTTTCATTTACAAGGACATCATCTTCTATTCTTATTCCTATACCTTTCCATTTTTCTTCAATACTAGGTTGCCCTTCTGGAACGGGAATTCTGTCACTTATGTAAATACCTGGTTCGACAGTAAGTATCATCCCATTCTGTAAGGGAACATCATATTCTCCCATCCTATATGCTCCAACATCATGAACATCTAAACCAAGCCAATGTCCAGTTCTGTGCATATATAAATGTTTATAAGATCCGTTTTCAATTATTCCATCGGTATCTCCTCTTAATAGTCCAATTTCTTTTAATCCCTCTACCAGAATTCTCAAAGCAACATTATGAACATTAGTAGAGTTCGATCCTTTAACAGAATTTTTGATTGCAGTTTTTTGTGCTTCTAAAACAATTTCATAAATAAGTTTCTGCTCTTTAGAAAATTTACCTCCGATAGGAAAAGTTCTTGTAATATCACCATTGTAATAATCAATTAATGAACAACCTGCATCTACTAATAATAAATCACCATTATTCAATTCAGAGTTATTTAATGTGTAATGCAAAATGCATGCATTATCACCTGAAGCAACGATAGAGTTATAAGCGGGGCCTCTTGCACCTTTTTCTAAAAAAAATCCTTCTATTAATCCTTGAATTTGTCTTTCATTTTTCTTTGATGAAATAGATTCCCTTACTAATTCATGGGCTTCAGCTGAAATTTGAGTAGCCTCTCTCATCCTATTTATTTCAAAATCACTTTTAATTAAGCGCATTTCATTGAGATATATTTCAGGCGATTTTATAGAATCTGCTCCTATTTCTACCCTTGACCTAGCTTCTTGTTGTTGAGAAAATATTTCCAAAACAATTTTTTCAATTTTGGTATGTTTACCAAGTGAATAAACAATCTCTTCTGATTCACCAATATAAACTGGAAGCAAATCCTTAAACTCATTAATTGAATGAGCTTTATCAACCTTAAATTCTCTTTCGGCACCTTCTATTCCCCACCTAAAGCCATGCCATACCTCACTTAAAATATCCTTTGGAGCAACAAACAAAATAAACCTTTCCCCTTTTGGCTTATGAGATAAGAAAAGAGCAATAGAATCAGGCTCATCGAAGCCAGTTAGATACCAAAAATTACTATCTTGTCTAAAAGGATATTCACAATCTGCATGATGCCTAACCAAGCTAGAACTTGGAATAATAGCAGCTTTGCCATTTAATTTTTTGAAGAAAATTTCTCTTCTTTCTTCAAATACTCTACAGTCAGGTTTTAACATAAAATCTTGGATTGGCGAATTTTATAAAAAAATGGAAGAATGAATTACAAGATATCTAAAAACTAATCTTTTTTAATGGAACCAAATGTCTACATTCTAATTTTACTTATAATTTTAATTTTAGTAGGTTCAGCATGTTGTTCAGGAGCAGAAGCAGCTTTTTTAGCAGTCAATTCAATAAGGATTTTAGAATTAGCATCAAAACAAAAACCCAAGAGTTCTGCAAATCAACTACTAAAACTTAGAAAACATCTTGGGAGAACCTTAACTGTAATTACAATAACTAATAATGGGTTTAACATAATTGGGAGTCTCCTTTTAGGAGTCTATGGGGCCTTAATAATAAAAAGCAGTTTGGGTTTAACATTATTTTCAATCGCTTTTTATGTATTAGTTGTATTACTTGGCGAAGTACTTCCAAAAGCATTAGGTACAAGATTTCCCTTGCAAATAGCCATGTTTTCCGTTCCTATTTTGAGGATGTTAAATACTTTAATGAGGCCATTTTTATTATTAATAGAGCAATTATTTCCTGTTATAACAGCGGAGAACGAAATATCGACAGATGAAGCAGAGATTAGACAAATGGCGAAAATTGGCTCACAGAAGGGATTTATAGAGGCTGATGAAGCAGAAATGATACTTAAGGTTTTTCAATTAAATGACTTAAAAGCGAAAGATTTAATGATCCCAAGAGTGTCAGCACCTAGTCTTGATGGGTCCTCAAATCTTGATGAAATTTCAAAACTTATAATTTCAAATAATTCTCCATGGTGGGTTGTTTTAGGAGATAAAGTTGACAAAATACAAGGGATAGTAAAACGTGAGAACTTACTAACTAGTCTTATCAAAGGAGAAAATAAAAAATTAATATCTGAATTATGTGATCCTGTCGACTACATCCCAGAAATGATAAAAGTAGACAAGTTGTTAACAAGATTTGACAAGGATCATAAAGGAGTAAAAGTAGTAGTAGATGAATTTGGAGGATTCGTGGGAATAATCGGATCAGAAGCTGTGCTCTCGGTATTGGCAGGTTGGTGGAAAGAATAAAAATGAAGCAAATTAATATTGATAAAAGTTATTTACTTTTGAAAAAATGGTGGGAAAGTATTGATCTTACAAACTATGAAAAATATAATTTAAACAATGAAATCATTTCTTTAAATCAACAACTTTTCAGACTTAACGAAAAGCAATTAAGAATTGGAATATATGGCAAAGCAGGAGTTGGTAAATCCTCTATTTTGAATTTACTATTAGAAAAAAACGTTTTTAAGACAGGCATTATAAATGGAACCACAAAAAATATTGAAAGGGAAGAGTGGAATTTCAAACATCAAAGTCTAAAAACTATCGAATTAATTGATGCTCCAGGCTTTGATTTTTGTGAC
>QCSC01000030.1 GCA_003211655.1 Prochlorococcus sp. AG-469-F22
GTCTTACCATCCCCTGCCAGCGATTATTTATGATCACTAATTTAATATTTAAACCATATTGAGATAAAGTACCCAATTCTTGTATATTCATCAAAACACTTGCATCTCCAGCTATGCAGATAACCTGCTCGTTAGGCAGAGCAGCCTTTACTCCCATGGCTGCAGGCAATCCAAAGCCCATCGTTCCTAAACCAGCACTACTTATCCATCTTCTCGGAGCATTTCTTAGATACTGAGCAGCCCACATTTGATGTTGACCTACATCAGTTGTGATGAAGGCTTCAGGAGAAAAATCCCTTACTTTCAAAAGAACTTCTTGAGGATAAATTTCACCTTCTTCTGGAGGAACAAATAAAGGATGCTTATTTTTCCAAAAATTAATTTTTTCTAGCCAATTTTTTGTATTGCAGGAGGTTTTATTAATAAAAGATTTTTCATTAATTTTGGAAAGAGCTTTAGCTACATCCGAAACAATAGCAACATCAACACTTCTATTTTTATTAACTTCTGCAGGATCGATATCAATATGAATAACCTTTGCAGATGGGGCGAATGTATCTAATTTGCCCGTAACCCTATCATCAAATCTCGCACCTACAGCAATCAAAAGATCGCATTCCGTGACTGCAAAATTTGCATATGCGGTTCCATGCATTCCCAACATTCCAACTGATAAGTCATCCCTTTCGTCAAAGACCCCTTTTCCCATTAACGTTGTAGTTACAGGAATTTGATAATTATTAGCTAAGGTTTCCACTTCCTCATGAGCACCTGAAGATATTGCTCCACCTCCTACATATAACAAAGGCCTTGAAGATTCTTGAATCAATTCAATAGCCTGGTTAATATCAGAGTCGTTAATTTCTCCATTCCTTTTAAAACCCTTAGGAATAATCTCACCAGGTAAAATTCTTTCATAATTAAAGAATTCTTGACCCACATCTTTTGGTATATCAATTAAAACTGGGCCCGGCCTTCCAGAAGAAGCAATAAAAAATGCCTCTGAAACTACTTTTGCTATATCAGAGGGATCTCTTACAACCCATGAATGTTTAACGATAGGGAGTGTAATTCCAAAAATATCAGTCTCTTGAAAAGCATCCGTTCCTATAGCAGGTCTTGGAACTTGGCCAGTAACTACTACCAATGGAACTGAATCCATTTGAGCTGTTGCAATACCAGTTACTAAATTCGTAGCCCCTGGACCTGAAGTACCGAAACAAACCCCTACCTCACCTGTTGACCTGGCATATCCATCTGCAGCATGGGATCCTCCCTGCTCATGTCTTACCATGTAATGTTTTAACCATCCATCATTTTCTGCTTTATGTACGGCATCATAAATAGGAAGTATGGCGCCGCCTGGATATCCAAATATCACTTTTACATCATGAACTTTTAGTGAATCCATTAGTGCTTCAGCACCTGTAATCCATATGGGGTAATTTTTTTCTGAATCACCTTTTGTTAAAGATGTCGAAGTAAGAGTCACTTAAGAAAATAAATCTATTTAAATATTAAACTTAATTAATTATTTTTGCCCATTTTATAAACGTAATGTCAGAAATTAAATTGTCCTTGATATTGTTTTAGTTTTTTATAAGTAATTTGAAATTCATAAAATACCTAATTTATGAAGAGGTCCAGAACCTGAAATGAGTTCAATAAAAAGTATAAGAAAAACTATCATAGCAACCCTTCCGTTCCAAACTTCAGAACTATTATTCCACCCCCATTGCCATTTTTCCTGAGGATAGAGTTTAACTTTTTCAGGCAACTCAGAAGCTTTCTCTATATTAACTAACGGTCCTTCTAGGCAAGAAACAACTAGATCACTTAGACCATCAATAAAGGTAGGGTGTGTATTTAAGGCTTTTACTCTCCTAAAATTAACAATGCCTGCTTTTTCAGCAATTTCTTTATATTCAATATCAATTTCCTGTAAAGTTTCAATATGTTCTCCTACGAAACTTATAGGGACTACAATTAAATCTTTTACTTTAGCTTTACCAAGATCTGCCAAAACTTCTTCTGTGTATGGTTTTAACCATTCAACTGGACCTACCCTACTTTGATAAGACAAAGTGTAAGAATTGGAATGACCTAAATATTTTTCAAGTTCATCGATAATTAGTAATGAACAATCTTCTATTTGTTCTTTATATGGATCTCCTGCTTCCTCCACATAACTTTTAGGAACTCCATGAGCTGTAAAAAAGATATGTGCATTATCAGGCGATTCACAAAGTGAAATTTGTTCCGAAATGAGCTCAACCATAGATTTTAAGTAACCTGATTGACTAAACCAACTTCTTACACATCTCATTGGTATTTTTTTAAACTCAGAATCAGAGTCTCTTAATTTTTTTAATTCTCTAAAGCTCGAGCCACTTGTGCTTATAGAAAAGTGTGGGTATAGGGGTAATACCACGATTTGATCTACCCCATCTGCTTTCATATCAGCAATGGCTGATTCCGTAAAAGGATGCCAGTATCTCATAGCTATATAAGTTGTGACATTTAAACCTTTATCTCTTAATTTGCTTTGTAATTCTCTAGCTTGTTGTTCCGTAATTCTTCTAATAGGAGATCCTCCACCTATTGAAAGGTAAGCCTGTTGTGAAGTGGTACTTCTAAGTGTACTTATTAACCATGCTAAAGGTTTCTGAAATGCTGGGATAGGAAGCCTAATTATTTCAGGATCAGAAAATAAATTATATAAAAATGGACCTACATCTGCAATCCTTTCGGGGCCCCCAAGATTCATTAATAAGACGCCTATTTTTTCCATTTAATTTTTATGGAGATTGAAAAAAAACATCGTAAACGTCATTATAAAGGTAATTATATAAGTTAATGAACGTAATTCAGGAAATTAATAATGTCAATGATAAATTTGCTACTGAAGGAAGCAAACTTAGAATTGAAAAAAGAGGGAATAAATTAAACATTAGAGGTTCACTACCTTCAAAAAATAATAAAAATAACTTTACCGTTCAAAGAATATCTCTTGGACTTAAAGCCGATTTTAATGGATTAGAAGAAGCTAAGAAAAAATTACAATTGATAACTTTGCAATTAGAATTAAATCAATTTGATTGGATCAATTGGGTAAAATTTTCTGATAAGAATGAAATAAAAGAAGAATTTAAATTTTTAACTAGGCTTAATGATTTTGAGAATTATTTTTTTAGTGAGAATAAAAACGAATATTTAACAAGCACTAGAAAAACAACTTGGAGAAGCTCTTATAAGCCCTACCTAAAGAGAATTATGTCCATTCATAATGATATGTGTACTGAAAATTTAGATGATATTTTTATAACCACATTAAAAACTTATAAAGAAGGGAGCAGAAGCAGAAAACAATGCGCAACGTCTCTTAGTGTTTTGGCAAAATTTTTAGAACATAAACTTCCTGAAGATTGGAAATTAATGGCTAAAGGATATGGCCTAAATAAAGCAAGCTTTAGGGATCTTCCTACTGATGAGTTCATTGAAAATCTATGGGTCAAGATCCCAAACAAATCATGGAAATATGTTTTTGGTCTTATGGCTACCTATGGTTTAAGAAATCATGAAGTATTTTTTTGTGACTTAAGCTCCTTAACCAATTATGGAGACAAAATTATTAGAGTTTTGCCTACTACTAAAACAGGAGAACATCAGGTTTGGCCCTTTCATCCTAAATGGATAGATAAATTTGAACTTTGCGAATTAGGCAAAGATCCAGAATTACTTCCAAAAATTAATAGAGATCTTAGAGTTACAACTTTGCAAAATATTGGAAAAAAAATAACTGATCAATTTAAACGTTATTCCCTTAAAATCAAACCTTATGATCTAAGACATGCATGGGCAGTTAGGACAATTTTTTATGATCTACCGGATACAGTTGCAGCAAGAATGATGGGACATTCGGTTAGCCTACATACTCAAACTTATCATCACTGGATAACAAAACGAGATCAGCAACAAGCTGTTAATAATGCTCTTTCAAAATATAAAAAACGTGCAATTTTTTAAATCAGTATAATTAAAGTTAAAAGTAATTTTATGGCTGATGAGAAACTACCCGCTTCAAAAAATATAACTAGTCTTGATATTCAGGCTAAAGAAATTGGAATAGGAGGCAGGTTATCTCCTGAAACTGATGAGAATCTTTATAAAAAAAGAATGCAAAAAAGAAAAGATATTCAATCAAAGAGATTACAAGTAAGGAAAACAAAAAAAGGTTTATTAATTGTTTTTACTGGAAATGGGAAAGGGAAAACAACTGCCTCTTTAGGAATGGCGTTAAGAACTATTGGACATGGTCATAAAGTCGCAATTATTCAATTTATTAAAGGTGGTTGGACTACCGGTGAAGAAAAAGCCCTTAAAAATTTATCATCAAATATTTCATGGCACGCTTTAGGAGA
Organism: Prochlorococcus sp. AG-469-F22; assembly: GCA_003211655.1. Taxonomy (GTDB): domain Bacteria; phylum Cyanobacteriota; class Cyanobacteriia; order PCC-6307; family Cyanobiaceae; genus Prochlorococcus_A. The sequence goes on from QCSC01000030.1 coordinate 4,422, forward strand.
GGGATTTACCTGGGAAACACAAGATAGAGTGAGGGATGAAGTATTAGTTAAAGAAGCTTGGCATGTAGCTAAAAAATTCATAGAAGATGAATCATATAAACTTATAATCCTTGATGAAATTAATATCGCAACCAAACTTGGATATCTTTCTCCAGAAGAAATAATTACGTTTATAAAAAGTCTCGATAATAGAAAAAATCACATAGTTTTAACTGGAAGAGGAGCTTCCGAATCAATCATTAATCAAGCTGATCTTGTAACAGAGATGAAATTAATTAGGCATCCTTTTAAGGAGCAAGGAATAAAAGCTCAAGCATGTGTGGAGTTTTAGAATTTAAAAGGAACTTTATTTGTTTTTCTGGTTTTCGATTGAGAATTGTTTAAAGACGGAAGTATTATTAACCTAAAAAAGAAATTCTGTATATTTACTTGCTAAGGTCATAAAAGTATGATTATTGAATGACTTACAAAAGAGTACTTTTAAAGCTTAGTGGTGAAGCACTAATGGGAGATAAACCGTACGGTATAGACCCTGCGATAGTTCAATCAATAGCTGAAGATGTTAAGAGAGTAATCGCAAATAAAGTTCAACTTGCAATAGTTGTCGGGGGTGGCAACATATTTAGAGGACTAAAAGGTTCTGCTGATGGTATGGACAGAGCTACAGCTGATTATGTCGGAATGTTAGCAACAGTGATGAATGCTATTTCCCTTCAAGATGGATTAGAGAGAGTTGGGGTTGAAACTAGAGTACAAACAGCTATAGAGATGCAAGAAATTGCTGAACCTTATATTAGAAGAAGAGCAATGAGACATTTAGAGAAAGGAAGAGTTGTAGTTTTTGGAGGTGGTTGTGGAAATCCATTTTTTACTACAGATACTACTGCTGCTTTGAGAGCCGCCGAAATAAATGCTGAAGTTGTTATGAAGGCGACCAAAGTTGACGGAGTTTATGATCGTGATCCTAATAAATTTAAAGAAGCAAAAAAGTACTCCTCTCTCACATATCAACAAGTTCTTAGTGATGAAATCGCTGTGATGGACAGTACTGCTATTGCTCTATGTAAAGATAATAATATTCCAATTATGGTTTTTGATATTTTTAAAAAAGGTAATATCTCCAGAGCTGTTGCCGGAGAGTCTATAGGCTCTTTAATAAGTTAAATCTTATTTTAAGTTAATTATTTCTAATTATGAAAGAACAAGAAATTCAATCGAGTATGAACAAAAGTGTTGAAGCCACTCAAAGAAACTTTAATACTATTAGGACTGGGAGGGCTAACGCATCATTATTAGACAGAATTAGTGTTGAGTATTACGGAGCAGAAACCCCCATTAAATCACTTGCCTCAATATCAACTATAGATTCACAAACAATTTCAATACAACCATTTGATATTTCTTCCCTACAAACTATTGAAAAAGCAATCTCAGTTAGTGATTTAGGTATCACCCCCAACAATGATGGGAAAGTGATAAGAATAAATGTCCCACCATTAACTGAAGAAAGAAGAAAAGAGTTTTGCAAGTTAGCTTCTAAATACGCAGAGGAAGGTAAAGTAGCGCTAAGAAATATTAGAAGGGATGCTGTTGACAAGGAGAAAAAAGATGAGAAAGAAGGTTTAATATCAAAAGATGTATCAAGAGATAATCAATTAGACATACAAAAATATACTGACAAATATATTTCCTTAATAGAAATTAAATTATCTGAAAAGGAGAAAGAAATTCTAAAAGTTTGAAGGAATTCGATATTATAATTATTGGAGGAGGTCTTTCAGGTTCTTCTACAGCACTTAACTTATCAAAAAAAGGCTATTCTGTTTTAATTTTAGAGAAGGAGGCATCAGGAAATATAAAGCCCTGCGCAGGAGGGATGGCATCCTCAATGAAAAAATATCTCCCATTAGATATAGATGAATCAATAGAATCTAAAATTAGGAATGTTGAATTCAGATGGGAGTCATCTGATAATGTTGTTGCCGACCTTAGTGGTGAATCACCTTTTTGGATAATTAGAAGAGAAAAACTAGATAAATTATTACTTGATGAAGCTATAAAATATGGCGGTGAGATACTAAGACCAGTACAGGTCGAAAAAATAACGCAACAAAATAAGACTTGGATAATAAAATGCAGCAACAAATTTACATATAAATCTAAATTTCTTGTTATTGCCGACGGTTCACAATCTAAATGGGCTGGATATTTCAACTTAGGTCCAAGAAATCCAAAATTTGCCAATACTATCGCAGTGAGGTTAAAAGGATTAGGGAATATTCCTAAAGATTCAGTTAGATTTGAGTTTGGATTTGTTAAGTATGGATTTGCTTGGGCATTTCCATTAAAAGACAGTGTCAATATTGGCTTAGGCACTTTTATAAATAATAAACTTCTAGAAAATAAAGAGCTCAATAATAAAGTAATCAAAAGTTTCGGATTTGAAGATTTGTCTTTTAAGGTAGTTCATAAAAAGCTAAGGATTTGGAATGGGGTAAACAAGATCAATGGTGATAGGGTAATCGCGGTGGGGGATGCAGCCTCACTTTGCGATCCGTTTTTAGCAGAAGGCATTAGACCTTCTTTAATTAGTAGTTATTTTGCTGCAGAAAGTATTGACGACTGTTTGTCCAGAAATAATAATGATTTAAATAATTATTCAACAAATATTAATAATGAATGGGGGAAATCCATGGCATGGGGAAAGAGAATTGCTCAAATCTTTTATAGATTCCCAAGAACGGGCTATCAATTAGGTGTCAAACGAAAAACAGCCCCTCAACGAATTGCTCAAATATTATCTGGTCAAATGAATTATGAAGACATCGCGATGAGAGTTATTAAGAGACTTTTAACCAAAAACAAAGATTAATTTTAAGTTTTATTAAAATAAAATCTAAGTTGCTGAAATTAATTTTTGATTATTAATTTCCGAGAGTCTTTTTAATAACAACTCTTCTAATTCTTCAATTGCTTTGCTGAAGCCTGTTATTCCTTCACTAAGCTTTTCACTTGCCATTTGATCCTCTAACATACTTAATCTGAAGTCTTTCTCATCAAATTTATAGTCAATAGAACTATTAGATTGATCCTCTTCATCTAATTTTTTAATTAATTCCCCTTCCTCTCTATTAAGTTCATCTAAAAATTTTGGTGCAATAGTTAGAAGGTCACATCCTGCTAGTTCTTTTATTTCATCTATATTTCTAAAGCTAGCACCCATTACTTCAGTTTTAAATCCTTTTTCTTTAAAATAATTGTAAATTTTGGTTACTGAGATAACGCCTGGATCTTCACACCCTGAAAAATTATCTTTGCCAGTTTTTGCTTTATGCCAATCCAATATTCGCCCTACAAACGGGGAAATTAATGTGATTTTTGCATTAGCACATGCCACAGCTTGGCAGAAATTAAAAAGTAAAGTTAAATTGCATTTAATACCTTCTTTTTCTAAGATTTCAGCAGCCTTTATTCCTTCCCAAGTAGAAGCGATCTTAATCAAAATTCTTTCTTTATCTATTCCAAAACTTTTATAGTGGTTTATTAACTTTCTCGCTTTTCTAACTGTTGCTTCAGTATCAAAACTCAATCTTGCATCAACTTCTGTAGATACTCTTCCAGCAATAAGATTAAGAATCTCCTTACCAAAAAATACTGAAACCTGATCTATAGTCTCTTTAATTAATTCACTTTCAGAAAAGCCAACAGGTAGGGATTTTCTTGAGCTTTCCAAAGCTTGATCTATTAACTTTATGTAATCAGGATTCTTAGCCGCAGCCAATATTAGTGATGGATTAGTAGTGGCATCTCTAGGTTGAAACTTTTTAATCGCATCTAAATCTCCAGTATCAGCAACAACAACAGTAATAGAAGATAATTGCTCTAAAATCGATTTCATTTTTAGATAACCATATATTTTTATACCATAGCTTCAATTTCAAATGAAATCATTAATTAATGAACTTATTAACTAAAAACCAGAATAATTTCATGGTTTTTTAACAATTTTCCTTTTTTCTTCTCTTTGGGGCGGTATTTTTTCAATAACAATTAAACTTTCGATAATTTCTTTTGCAATTGGCACTGCAACCGTTGAACCATAAGCGTATGCCTTTGAAGGTTCGTCTATAACAACAAGGACAACATACTTTGGATTATTAACAGGAAAAGAAGCTACAAAACTGCAAACCTTTTTACTAGTATACCTTCCATTAACTGCCTTTTGAGAAGTTCCAGTTTTCCCTCCAATTCTGTATCCATCAATTTTCGCTCCTTTTCCACTGCCATTATCAACAACACTTTCCATCCATTTAAGAACGGTTTTTGATACCTCGTTAGAAAAGATTTCTTTTGGAGAAAAGTTTTTAAGATGAGCTTTAAAATTTAAAGTAACATGAGGAATAATTTCACTTCCCCCATTAGCTAGAACAGCGTGAAGTTGAGCTAATTTTAAAGGAGAAATAGAAAAACCCTTTCCAAAAGATGCCACTGCTGGCTCAATTGACTGAGTAACAAATATATTTTTTGACTTTAATTGACCAGCTGTAGATTCAAATAAATCCGTCTCCAAACGTTTATTAATCCCTAATTTATTTAGCCAATTCCAATAAGTTTTAGGCGGCAAATTTTGCATTATTTTTACCATCCCCACATTACTTGAAACTTGTAAAACTTTTGGATAATCAATATAGCCATTTCCTTTTTTATCCCAATTTGAAAGACTCCATCCTCCAACATTAACCTCCCCACTATCTTCAACTAAACCATTTTTTTGGATTGCTTTTTCTTCTAATGCTAAGGCTAGATTTATTGGTTTAAAAGTTGAACCAGGCTCGAATAAATCTTGAGAATACCAACCTCTAAAGACTTCGGTATCATAATCCCAATATTTATTTGGATCATAAGATGGTATTGATGCTAGTGATAAGATCTCTCCATTATTTACATTCATTACTATTGCGAAACCTTTCTTTGCGTTCCACTTTACTACATGTTTACTTAAGGCTTTAAAAGTAGATTTCTGTAATCTTGAATCTATTGTTAAACCTAAACTCTTGTAATCACTAATAAAATCTCTTGGCCCCGAATTATCTGGGAGAGGTGTTCCATCTCCTCCTTTCTTAATCAAATTACTTTTATTAAGTACTTTGATTTGATTATCTAAATGCAGTTCTAAACCAGCTGAACCTTTATTCTCATAATTAACAAAACCAATAAGATTTGAATACAAATTACGTTGAGGATAATATCTTTGAGAATATTTAACGAGATCCAAACCACTAATATGAAGGTTTTTGATCTTTTTTGCTTGATTCTCTGTTATTTCATCCAGCAATTCAATTCCTAACACTTTATTTTCAAACTTTGATAGAAGAGATTCATCTTTTACATTTAAAATTGGCGTCAATTTATCAACCACTTCATCAATAGTTCTTACTCTATTAGTTGAATCTCCAGGGAAGTTAAAGTATTTAGGATGAGCCCATAATCTATAGAGAGGTTTATCATAAGCAATTAATCTATTATTTCTATCTACTATTGATCTTCTCTTATTTAAAGAACTAATCTTTGTGAATTGTATTAATCTCGCTTTTTTTTGTAAGTCAGAGGCACTAAAAACTTGTAAATTGACAAGCCTTCCAAATAGTCCAAAAATCAATAATAAACAAAATATATAAGTAACCTTAAACCTTCGAGGTTTGAGAGGTACTAAATGAACAATTTTCTTACGTCTTTTCATTAATATCCTTTTTGATATTTACTATCTTTTAATCCATCTTTAATAAATTTAATTTTTTTATTTAAATAATTATTTTTATTCTGTGTAATTTGCTTTTCAAGATAAATTAAATCTTTTGGAGTTGCTTTTTTAAAAGTATTAAGGGACTCAATTTCATTAATATAAAATTCTTCAGTCTTAGAAATATAGTCAATAAGATTATTATTATTTGCTCTTGTTTTTAATAAATTTTTATAAATGCTTGTCCATTTTCTTTGACTATTAAAAGAAAGAAAAGATAAGATAAAAATCAAAATTAATAAAGATATATTTACGCTATCAAATATTCTATGAATAAATTTTAAATTAAATAATTTTATTTTTTTAGAAGTTATTTTATTAGCATCGTAAAGGTTATTTTTTAAAGAATTTTCATTCTTATTTATATTCATTTCTTAATATTAATGGAAATATAAAAAGTGTTATAAATCAAATAAACATTTTTTTAATTTATTCGCAAGCAATATAGCTAAATCTTTATGTTCTCAACAGAAACAAATTCAAAAAGGTCATCCCATTCCATAAAGAATGCATAATCACAGAAGAGGATAATCTTCCTGTTATAAGTCTAGTAGTTCCCAGTCCTATACCCAAGGTAAACAATGGGATCATTTCACCGATACTCAAATGCGCAAGAGCAAAAATAAAAGCAGAAATTATGATGCCTAAAATTATTCCAAATTCTCTTGATAAAATTGGTAGTAAAATGCCTCTAAAAATAACCTCCTCAAATATTGGAGCTAAAAATGTAGTTGTTAAAAATAAAAGTACAAATGAAACATAATTATTACTATTTAAGACGATCTCAAGTAAAGGGTTACTCCCATTTTGATTATCAACTAAAAGATTCATAATTAATGACACCAGCAAAACAAAAGGAATTATCATTAAAAACCCCTTAAATCCCTGAAAAAAAGAATCTTTTATCGGTAAGAAATTGAATTGAAAATAATCTTTTTTTAAAATAATTTTTTTTTCAAAAGATTTTATTTGATAATAAATTATCAAAAGTGGGGGTATTGCCATAAATAGATAGCCAAAAAATATTTTTAAAGATTGTGTCAATTCAATTGATAAATTAGAGGCCACTGATTCAACTAAGGTTATTGAAAATAATGGCGAAATAACTTCTCCTAAAACGACAAATCCTCCTGATATCAACAAAACCATATCTAACAAATCTAAATCTAAGGGTTTAAATTCTTTCCATTCAATTTTTCTTGAAGCTAAAACACGCCATAATGTCCTTAGAACTAGTAAAGAGCCAAAGACTATTGTTAAAAGAGGTAATAATCTAATAGCTATTATTTTTAGAAACATTTTTTTTGAAAGTGTATCTTTTATGAATTGACTCTCATCAAAAGAAAATCTTTTGCTCAACAAATGGTACAGAAATCTATCCTCTTTAAATAACTCTAGTAAATTATCATTAGGCTTATATGAATTATCTAGATTACTTTTACTTAAATTTTCTACTGCCAATTTATAGTTTTTATTATCAAAGTTAATAGGGTACTCTTTTTTAATATTTATCTCATTGTTCGTATAAGAAATTAGCCAAATCAATTGATTCCTTTCTGTTAATTGATCAAAAGGAATCTCAGAAAGAGAATTGTTTATATCCTCAATTGGATCATTAATAATAAGAAGGTTTCTTAAATTAATTGGTATTGCAGGTAAAGCTAATTCAGCAATTTCTTTTTCTTTTTGACTAATATCAAAGCTAACCGATGGTCGACTGAGACTATCTCGAAGCCCTTGTTGCCACACAAAAAAAGTTATGATTAGAGAAATAAAAGCTATAAATAGTTTTGTCTTAGAAATATTTTTATTCATGTAATTAATAATAAAATATAAAACTTAATTTAGTTTTCATTGAAATTCCTAATAATCATATACCTATTTTTATCACGCCATGAGATGATAAAAATACTATAATTTAAAATTTATATAATGAGTATTAGATTAGTTTTAGTAAGACATGGGCTAAGCAGTTTTAATGAAAAAGGCTTAGTTCAAGGTAGGACAGATGATTCATATTTAACCGATAAAGGGTACGATCAGGCTCTGAAATCTGGGGAAGCCTTATCAGGGATTAATTTCGACAAGATATATTCATCTCCACTTGTAAGAGCAGCTGAGACCGCAAAGACAATTCAGAAAAACTTAAAAAGAGAAAATAATATTATTTATGATAAAAATTTATTAGAGGTTGATCTTGGTTCATGGTCTGGTTTAACTATTAATGAAATAAAAAAAAAGTATCCAAAAGACTATCTTCTTTGGAAAAATGATCCTGAAAATTTAATTTTAGAGAATATTCATAATTCAACGTACCAACCAATTAAAGAATTATATGAGCAGGCAAATGAATTTATTAAAAGTATTTTTAGAATCTATTTAGAAAAAGAAGAAGCAAATATTTTAATAATTGGTCATAATGCAATTCTAAGATGTCTGATTTTATTATTAATTGGGAAACCTAAAAAAGGTTTTAGAAAAATAAAGTTAGATAATGCCTCTTTTTCAATCATTAATATTTTGAAGCAAAGAAATTCATATAAAACACAAATTGAATGTTTAAACCAAACTTCTCATTTAGATAAAAGAATTCCTGATCAGATTGGAGACTCAAGAATATTTTTAGTTAGGCATGGTGAAACCAACTGGAATAAAGAGGGTCGATTCCAAGGACAAATCAATATTCCTTTAAATAATAATGGGAAAGATCAGGCGGGAAAGGCCTCTAAATATTTAGAAGAAATTAACTTCAACAAAGCTTTTTCAAGTTCAATGGATAGACCATATGAAACAGCACAAATAATTCTTCAAGATAAGTCAGATTTAGAAATAAAAAAGATTGAAAATTTAGTAGAAATAAGCCATGGATTATGGGAAGGCAAATTAGAAAATCAAATTAAGCAACAATGGCCAGAATTACTTAAAAATTGGCATGAAAAACCTGAAGAAGTGCTTATGCCCGAGGGTGAGAGTATTAAAGATGTATCTGAAAGATCAGTTAAGGCTTGGGAAGAAATATGTTTAGCTCAAAAGAATAAAGATTTGACCTTGTTAGTCGCACATGATGCAGTAAATAAAACCCTTATTTGTAATTTATTAGGAATTGATTTTTCTAATATCTGGATGATAAAGCAAGGTAATGGAGGTATAACTATTATTGATCTTTTTAAGGATCCTCAAAAAGATAATGTAATTAGTGCTTTGAATATTACGACCCATCTTGGTGGAATAGTGGATTCAACGGTATCCGGGGCTCTTTAAAAATGGGGAAAAGCTTTTTTTTTGAAAATATAAATA